>JBDTCM010000093.1:0-5039 GCA_039923575.1 Chthoniobacterales bacterium | reverse complement strand
ACCGAAGCCCGGCTGTAAAAGAATACCTTCCTGGCCCGCGAGATATTGTCGATAGCCGCCCGCCACCCGTAAGAAATCGGCTCTCGTCTCGGGCCAGGTGTCGAGGCTGGCCAGGCCCACCGCGGCCGCATATTCGCTTAGCTTGCCATTGAAGGAGCGGGCGGTGGATTCACGCGAATTCCAAAAACCAAAGTTGGCTCGCTTCTGTACTTCCTCGATAAAATTTTTATCCGTCGAAGCAACAAAACCTCCCTCCCCAATTCCGCATACCTTGGTGGCATGGAGACTCACCACCGTTGGGATATCGGTGGCGCGCACGCTGTCGAAGGATGCGGCCGCATCCACCACGACTGCAATCCCGGTGTTCGCGTGAAACTTTCGCCACGCCTCAATCTCGAGCGGCGCCCCAAACGGGCTCACTGGAATGACAGCCGAGACCGGGCCGGGGGCATCGGCCAACAAGTCGCGCGCCGCCTCCCCTTCCAAGCCCCCCGTCTCACAGTTCACGTCGACGATCCACGGCACAAGACCAGCGAGCAGAATCGCATGACCGGTTGCGGCGAACGTCCAACTCGGGACCATGCACAACGTGCCCGGTGGCAATTCCGAGGCGAGCAAGGCCAGCGCCAGCCCGATAGTGGCATTGGCAGCCGTCGCCACCTGCGCGTCGCCGCTGCCACAATGCGCCGCCAGCCGTTCCTCAAACTCCTGCAACAGCGGGCCACCATTCGAGTACCATCTCGCGGCGTCGATTCGCCGGAGGTAGGGCGCGATCTGGTCGAAGGTCGGAAGGCGCGGTTTCGCAACTGGAACGGCCTCGCCGGAATCTGCGCGCCAGTAGGACTTCATCGCGCCCCGGCTGGTTGCATCAGGAGCGCGCAAGCTCTTTCCCCGTCAGGCGCTGGAACGCTTCGCGATACTTGGCCGACGTTTTCTCGATCACCTCGTTAGGCAAAGACGGGCCCGGGTAGGTTTTGCCCCAGTCGAGCGTTTCGAGATAATCGCGCACGAATTGCTTATCAAAGCTGGGCGGGCTTTTGCCCGGCGCATAACTGTCCGCCGGCCAGAAGCGCGAGGAATCCGGGGTCAGGCATTCGTCGATCAGAAGCAGTTCCTCGCCGGCAAGCCCGAATTCGAATTTCGTGTCCGCGACAATGATGCCGCACTTCGCGGCGTGCTCTTTGCCCGCCAGGTAAATCCGCAAACTCAGGTCGCGCACTTTGCGCGCGGCCGACAGGCCGATCATGTCGCAGCACTGCGCCCAATCGATGTTGAGGTCGTGCCCGGCTTCGTTCTTGGTCGAGGGCGTAAAGATCGGCTCGGGCAATTCCGAGGCCAGGCGCAAGCCCGCCGGAAGCTGGTGCCCGCAAATGCTGCCCGTCGCCTGATAATCCTTCCAGCCGGACCCGGCGAGATAACCGCGCACCACGCACTCGACCGGGAGCGGCTTGGTGCGGCGGACGATCATGGAGCGCCCGGCGAGTTGCGCGCACAGGGGCTGCAATTCCGCCGGAAATTTCGCGAAGTCAGTCGTCACGAAATGATTTTTCGCGAGCTGAATTTTCTCGAACCAGAAGGCCGAGATCTGATTCAGAACGGCGCCTTTGCCCGGGATCGGATCGGGCAGGATGACGTCGAAGGCGGAAAGCCGGTCGGTCGCGACGAAGAGGAGCGTTTCGCCAAGGTCGAAGACTTCGCGCACTTTGCCGCTGCGCAGTTTGCTGACGCCGGGCAGATCGAGTGAGACGAGGGTGTCGTTAGGCATGGCGTGACAATTGCCGGCAAGATAAACGCGAACCCGCGCTTGTCGCCAATGTTGTCGCGGCCGCGCCAGAGGATTGAGGTTGCGCCGTTTTTCGACAAAGTGCGGCATGTTCAAACCCTTCGCCTGCGCCGCGCTCATCGCCTTTCTTGTCCCTGGCAGCTTCTCCGTCGGCGCGGCTGCGTCCTCACCCAGCCCCACACCCTCGCCCACGCCGATCCTCTATTCGCCACAGACGCTGGCGGAACTGAAGAAACTCCAGGAAGCCGCCCTAACGAGCGACTACGCCTACCGGCAGGTCGCGCATCTTTGCAATAACATCGGGCCGCGGCTGAGCGGCTCGGCCCAGGCCCAGAAAGCGGTGGAATATGTCGCGGGCGAATTGAAGGCGCTCGGTCTCGAGGTGCAGCTCGAAAAGGTGATGGTGCCGCATTGGGTGCGCGGCGCAGAGACCGCCGCCCTCGTGCAGTTCCCCGGCCAGGCGGAAAAAACGACGCAAAAAATCGTCCTGACCGCGCTCGGCGACAGCGTCGCGACGCCCGCGGAAGGTCTCACCGCCGCGGTCGTGGTGGTGCGCGATTTCGATGAACTCCAGTCGTTAGGCAAAGAAAAGATCGGGGGCAAAATCGTCGTCTTCAATCATGCCTTCGACAAACAGATGGCCGCCGAAGGCGGCGGCGGGGAAGCTTACGGAGAAGCGGTTGTCTATCGGAGCGATGGTCCGAGCGCCGCGGGAAGGTTAGGCGCGGTGGCCGCGCTCGTTCGTTCCGTGGGCGGTGCGATTTACCGCCTCCCCCACACTGGCCTGACCGATTACGCCAAAGATGCGCCGAAGATTCCGGCCGCCGCCATCACGGAAGAGGACGCCGACCTGATCGCGGCGCTTGTTCCGCAGGGCCCGGTGCGAATGCATCTCGTCCTCACCCCGCAGCATTTGCCCGACGCGCCGAGCTACAATGTGATCGGCGATTTGAAAGGCTCTGAGCATCCGGAGCAGGTCGTGATCGTCTCCGGGCATCTCGATTCGTGGGACCTGGGCACGGGCGCGATCGACGATGGGGCGGGCGTGGCTGTCGCCATGCAGGCGGCCAATCTCGTCAGGCAACTCGGTCTCCACCCGCGCCGCACGATTCGGATCATCGCCTGGATGAACGAAGAAAACGGGCTGATGGGCGGGAAAACCTATGACGAAGAGCACGCCGCTGAGATCGCGAATCATTTCGCGGCAATCGAGACGGACGGGGGCGCCGATCATCCGCTCGGGGTCTATTTCGCAGGCAAGCCGGAGTTGAAAGACTTCCTCACCCCAGTGGCAAAGGTGTTGCAAGCGTCTGGAGCGGGGCTCCTGCAGTCGCGCGAGGGCGTCGGGGCCGACATCGACCCATTGCGGAAACGCGGCGTCCCTAACTTCAGCCCGATCCAGGACAGTCGTTTCTATTTCAACTACCATCACAGCGCGGCCGACACGCTCGACAAGATTGTGCCCCGCGAATTGGCGGAAAACGCCGCCATCAACGCCGTCCTCGCTTACGCGCTCGCCAATCTCGAGCAGCCGCTCCCGCGTTAGTTTCTGGTCCGCGCAATTGTCTCGTCATCCGCCGCGCGGTCTCGTTAGTCTCGAGCAATGAACAGTAAACGCCTCATCCTCGCGATCGTCGTTGCCTTCATTTTCATCTTCGCGTCGGATTTCCTGATTCACGCCGTCTGGCTTGGGCCCGATTACAAGGCGACCGCGCAACTCTGGCGGCCGGAAGCGGAGATGCACACGCGCTTCGTCTGGATGCTGTTCGCCCAACTGCTCGCCGCGATCACCTTCGTGCTCATTTGGGCGATGGGGTTTGCCGCGCGCGGCTCGGTGGCGCTCGCCTGCACCTATGGATTGCTCCTCGGGCTCGCGGTTCAGGTGACGACGATCGTTACCTACGTGGTCTCGCCTTTCCCGCCGGAACTGGCGCTGAAGTGGTTTTTTAGCGGCCTCGCCCAGTCGATCGTTCTCGGGGTGATCACTTTCTTCGTCTACAAACCGGCCCCGGCCGGGACCCGCGCCTGACGCCGACGGATCGAGCAGACGCCGCTGACCCAAAACTGGTTACGGGGCTGACCTTCGGCTTCTGATCTCTTCTATCTCAGGTTGGCAAAACGCCGCTCTGAAAGCACACTCTCTGGGTGCCGAAAGAGATCACACCGCTGGGTGACGCGGCCTTCATCGTGCGCGTCGGCGATTCGTTAGGCGAAATCCTTACGACCGCGCGCAAGCTGGAGGCGGCGCAGCTCCCGGGAGTGCTCGAAGTCGTTCCGGCCTTTGCCAGCGTGGGTGTGTTTCTGCAGTCGCCGGAATACCTCGAAGCCTGCGCCGCCGCCATTCCCGCCGCCCTGCGCGGCCGGGCACGATCGGCAAAAAAGATTCGCGCGCCCCGCTCGATCGACGTGCCGGTCTGCTACGACCCCGAGTTTGCCCTCGATCTCGAGGCCGTGGCGCAACATTGCGGTTTCGCGCCTAACGAAATCGGGAAGCGGCATGCGGCCGCCCGTTACCAGGTCCGCTGCGTCGGCTTTACGCCCGGCTTCCCTTATCTGAGCGGGCTCCCGCCGGCTTTGGCGACGCCGCGGCGCGCGACTCCGCGCACGGCGGTGCCGGCCGGCTCAGTCGCGATCGGTGCCGGACAAACCGGCATTTACCCGCTCTGCTCACCGGGCGGTTGGAACATCATCGGACGAACCCCGCTGCGCCTTTTCGATCTGACGCGGGAGCCAGCAGCCTTGTTTGCACCGGGCGATCGACTGCGTTTTGTCGCGATCGGGCGGGAGGAGTTCGCGCAATGGGACAAATAACCATTCTGCGAGCCGGCCCCCTCACGAGCGTGCAGGATCTCGGCCGCGCCGAGCGGCGCGCGGGAGTGTCGACGGGCGGCGCCCTCGATCTTTGCGCCGCGCGCGTCGCGAATCTGCTCGTGGGCAATCCGGAGGAGGCGGCTCTGCTCGAAATCACCCTCGGTGGTTTGCGCCTTCGTTTGGATGATGACCGCGGTGTCGCCTGGTGCGGTGGCGCGTTCCCGGCGCGTTGCGCAGAAACGGAATTCCCGCCCGGGCGCCTTGCCTTCGTTAGGGGCGGTGAGGAAGTGGAGTTCGATGCGGCCGGGCGCGGCGGACGGGCCTGGCTCGCGATCTCCGGCGGGATCGATGTCCCGCTCGTCCTCGGCAGCCGAGCGACGGATTTTCGCTCCGGCTTCGGCGGCCTGGCCGGGCGCGCCCTGCGCGATGGCGATTGTCTTTCGTT
>JBDTCM010000092.1:0-2692 GCA_039923575.1 Chthoniobacterales bacterium | reverse complement strand
CGCGATCGAGAACGCCCAGCTTTTTACCGAAGTGCAGAACGCAAAAATCTACAACGAGACGCTGCTGCAAAATCTTACCACCGGCGTGGTGGCGGCGGATCGCAACGGCATGATCACCGTCTTCAATCGCGAAGTGGAGCAACTGACCAGCCTGCCCGCGGGCGAACTTCTCGGGCGCAGGATTACCAACCTGCCCGAGGCGATGCGCGACATCGTGAGCGAGACGATCAGCAGCGGCGAACGCCAGGAGGGCCGCGAAATCGTTTTACGTGCAGGAGACAAGAACACCATCCTGCGCGCGAGCAGTTCGCTTTTCCATGGCCAGGATGGCACGACGTTAGGCGCATTGATGGTGCTGACGGATATCACCACCCTCAAGCGCCTGGAGATGCAGATCCGGCGGAGTGATCGTCTCGCCAGTCTCGGCACGCTTTCCGCCGGCATGGCGCATGAAATCAAAAACCCGCTGGTCTCGATCAAGACTTTCGCCCAGCTCCTGCCGGAGCGTTATCAGGACTCCGATTTCCGCGAGACCTTTTTCTCTTTGATCGGGCACGAGGTCGATCGAATCGATTCGTTAGTCAATCAGCTCCTCCGTTTCGCGCGGCCGGCGAAGCCGTTGCTGAAACCGATGCACGTGCACGAGATCTTGGAGAAGGCACTGCTCCTGGTCGGCCATCGTCTTTACCAAAAAGATGTGAAATTAACTCGGTCCTTGCACGCGGAAGTTGATACAATCCACGCCGACTCGGATCAAATCGAGCAGGTTTTTCTTAACTTTTTCCTCAATGCACTCGACGCCATGAAATCCGGAGGATCGCTCACTGTTGCCACGGACATAGGTTCCACTGAATTATGGCCGGCGGCCCTGCCCGGCGACCCGGTGGATGTGCGCGAGATTCTGCGCATCACCGTGGAAGACGACGGCAGCGGGATCAAGCCGGAGGATGTGGGACACGTCTTCGATCCGTTTTTCACGACCAAGGATTATGGCACTGGCCTGGGCCTTTCGGTTGTACACGGGATTGTGGAGGAACACGGCGGGCAGATTGAAGTCGAGAGCGAACTGGATCGCGGCACGCGATTTCACATTCTTCTCCCGCTCGTCCGCTTTCAGGCGGAGGTGGCCGCGGCATGATCTCCCCCACGGCGTGTCTTCTTTACACTCAGGATCCAGAGCTCGTTAGGCGGACACGCGCTTATTTGCGCAGCCGCGCCTCGGTCCGCCATGTCGATCGAGCCGATCGGATCGACGCCGTCCTCCAGCAAAATAGGCCCGCCTTATTCTTGCTCGATCTGCGCAGCAATGGGAGCCGCGACTTGATCGCACAGGTGCAGGCGGAATGGCCGGACGTCTTGATCGTTGCGTTAGGCACGCCGCGCTCGGAGCCGCTGCGCGACGCGGAACAATCCGGCATTTACGCGGCCGAGGACGTTAGTTTGGAACGCCGTCCTTTCCAGGCCCTCGTCGCCCGTGCCCTCGAGCATCTGCGCGTCCTGGAAGACAACCGTGTCTTGCGCGCGGAAGCGTCCCACGCGCTCGTGCCCGCGGGCCAGCGCTCGCTCGAGTCAGTGCCGGAATCGACCGGCGGGGGGGCACTGCCGCTACTGCGCTTTCCGCGGGTCTTTCGTCGCTTCGAAAACATGGACGCGCTGGTCAACAACGTCGTCGAAAGTCTGGCTGACGCGGCGATGGTCACCCGAGTCGGCATGTTTTCCCGCCGGCGCGAAGGCGAAGGCTTCCGCTTGCGCGCCGGGCTGCGTTGTTTGCCGGAGAGCTATGAACTGGAATATCACGCGCGCGATCCCCTCGTCGGTTGGCTGGAGCGCAATGCGCATCTCGTCTGCCGGTCGCACCTGCCACAGACCCGTGACTTCGCCGAGCGGGAACTGCTCCGTCGAGCTCTCGACACGGTTGGCGCGGAAGTGATTGTGCCGCTGCACGAGCGCGGGCGGATCAGCGGCTGGCTTTTTTTCGGACATCGTCTCGCGGGCCAAACTTTCGATTATCAGGCGCTCGAGGCGCTCATGATTTTGGGCGATCACGTCTCGACGATTTTGGAAAATGCTCTTCTCCACGAGGAAGTCACCCTCCAGAAAACGCTGGCCGAGACGCTCCTTACCGCGATCCCGCCGGGGATCATCGCGAGCGACGAGGATGCGATCGTTCGCTGGTGCAATCCGACTGTCGAGACCATCCTCGGGATCGAGTTGGCCGACGTTTTGAACCAGCCGGTCGAGTCGGCCGGCAGTCGCATCGCCTCCGCCCTGCGTGAGACGCTGGCGAGCATGAGTCAGCTTCCCGCGCAGCAGTGGATGGATCCCAGGACCCGCCGTTCGCTCTCCGTCCAAACCCGGCGTCTCATTCACCAAAACAAGCCGTTAGGCGCGGTCGCCGTCATCCAGGACCTGACGCCCGAGGAATCGCTCCGGCAAAAACAGGAATTGATGGATCGGGCCGCTTTTTGGACTGATCTCGCGGCGAGCATGTCGCACGAGGTCCGCAACCCGCTGGTCGCGATCAAGACTTTCGCGCAACTTCTGCCCGAGCGATTCGACGACGCGGATTTTCGGCGCGATTTCAACGAGATCGTCGTCCAGGAAATTGATCGTCTCGACCTCATCATCACGCAGATCAATAATTTCGCGCATCCGCCGGAGTTGATCTTTAAATCGCTCGACTTGCGCGCGC
>JBDTCM010000091.1:0-7152 GCA_039923575.1 Chthoniobacterales bacterium | reverse complement strand
GGATCTGGACGTGCGGAAGCACGTCCCTCCGTGAGCGGTTTCTCGTAGCGCTCACGGAATTCGTTCCGGCTCCCGAGATAGCCGGGCGCGACGAAATTCATCAGCGACCAAAGATCGCGCACTGAGTTTTCCATCGGCGTGCCGGTGAGAACGAAACGTCTGGCAGCGCGCAGACCGAATGCCGCCTGCGCGTTTTGCGTCTCCGGATTCTTGATGTGCTGCGCTTCATCGAGCACGGCGGAGCTGAGAGAAACACCTGCGTAAAGCTCACCGTCGCGCCGGAGTAAACCGTAACTCGTCAGGCCAAGATCGTAGTTTGCGAGGCGCGCGATTTTTGCTGCCCGGTCCGTTCCGTCGATCAGGAGCAACTTCAATTCCGGGGTAAAACGCTCCGCTTCGCGTTGCCAGTTCGAGAGGAGCGAAGTCGGGCAAACAATCAGGGCCGGCCCGCGGCCACGATGCAGCCGGAGCAACGCGAGAGTCTGCACCGTTTTGCCGAGACCCATCTCGTCCGCCAAAATTCCGCCGAGATTTTGCGCGGCCAGCGCCGCGAGCCACGACACACCAGTAAGTTGATAGTCGCGTAACTGCTCGCCGAGCGTTCCGAGTCCCTCGACCACGCTGGGCGCAGCACCGCTGCGCAACGCCTCGGCAGCGCCAATCAGTTTCGCGCCGATTTCCTCCGCCGTGTTCGTCAGGTAACCAGCCTGGATTTTGTTCAGCCGGTAAAGGCCCGGCTGGCTCTGGCGCGGGTCGGCATCGCGCAGCACTTGCTCGAAATCGTCGAGTGCTTCTGCATTCAGAACGGCGATTCGGCCGTTCTTCATCCGCGTTTGGGTCTGGCCGGAACGGAGCAGGCGTTGCACCTCGGCCAGTGGAATGCCCTCGCCCGCCGCGGGCGCGACCGAATATCTCAACTCAAACCAGTCTTCGCCGGAGCCGACGATTTCAATCGTGGGCGCGACCGATTCCAATTCGCTGCTCGCTTTCTCGAGGCGCGGAGAAACCGTGATTTCCCAGGCCGCCGGCAGAGCCGGGAAATCGAAGGCGAAGAAGCGCGCGACGCGATTGGCATCGCGCATCTCGAAGGCGCCGCCGTCGCGCACGAAACCAACCCGTTCCAGACGCGCGATCGCTTCGGTCTCCGCCGCCAGGTTGCGCATCAGCAGCCTGGTTCCTTCACGAAAAACAAAGCGATTTGCCGGCTCGGCCGTTGGCGCGAACGCCGGACGCTCGCCATAGCGGCAATGGAGCGTCGTCCGCAGCTGCTGCATCGAGCCTTCGATCTTCAGGCGGAAAGCCGGTTGCGCTTCTGCGACCTCGGGAATGTCCAACCCCACAGGCAACTCCACTTCTGCGACTTCACGCCAAAGCGGTAGCTCGAGCGCGAAAAATTCGTCCGCGCGTTCGCCTTTTAAGCGCAACGGTTCGGGCAGCACATTCGTTAGGCGAGGCGGCAGATTGCTTCCGATCTCGAGGAAATCGCGGCCGCGCAGGAGCCAGGCCTCGGCGCCAGCGAGGAGCGGCGTTTCCTCCGTCGCGAACTGCGCCGTCACTTCGTAGTCATCGCCTGATCGACGCACCCGGAGGATTGGCCGACAGATCTCTCCCAGGACGCGCGCCGTCGCCGCTTTCCCGAAACCAAGCCGGGGATGGCCGCGCAGGGTGGATAGCCAGCGCACGAAAGCTGCCCGGGAAAGCATGTTCACCGATGCGGCTTCCGAGCCTAACGAACTGAGAGCGACCAGGTCGGCATCGTCGCAGGCGAATCGCTCCGCCGCCGAAAGCGTGTCGAGCATCACGCGGCGCCCGTCCAGCTCCGCTTCCACGCAGATCATCACCTGCCCTTTCGTCCAGGCAGAGGGAAAGTTCGGAGGCAGAATCCAATGCAGCGTGATCGGCCGGGCTTCTCCTTCGCCTAACGACACGAAGCGCGACATTTCCGGCCGCGCACTCGCCGCCGGTGCGACCGGCTCCGGCGCGCGCGGCGGGGCGAGATAAGCGAGCCCGACCGCGAGTGAATGCGCGCAAATCTTCCCCCATTCGCGCGATTCGCGGCAGGTGCAAATGTTCTCGAGATCGCTCGCACTACGCACGCGTAACCCGGCGCGATAATTCTTCGCGCCCTCGCGCACTTCGCCCGCAAGCAATGGCCCTTCGTAGGTCGCCGCCGCGACGCGTCCAGTTTTGACCAGCTCCCGCGCCGCCTTCATCGCCTCCCAGCCGCCGGCGCCGGAAAGCAGTTTTTCGGTAATCGTGACGGCGTCGGATTCCACGACAGAGTGTCCGTGCGGCGCGCGACGGACGCAATCCGCCGGCACTATTGCTCAGCGGGCGATTCTATGAAATAAGGGCCGCGCGATGAACGAAGGCGCCGAACCCCCGCTGCATTCCGCTCCAGCCACGGCGAAGCCGGCCCGGAAACGGCGCGTGCTCGGCTGCGCCGCCATCGCGCTCGGTCTCCTCACCGTGCTCGGGATCGCGATCTTTCTCGCCGGGAGTTTCATTGTTAGTGCGGTCCGCGGTGGGAAGGCTCTGCGCAGCGCGAACAAGCTCGTTTGGTCGCGCCAATACGAAGAAGCGCTCCCTCTCTACACCGCGGCGTTGCGGGAGTATCTCCCGAAGAACGACCGCGCCCTGGCTTATGGGAACCGCGGCTGGGCTTACTTAAGTTTGGAGCGCGACCTCGACGCGATCAATGATTTCAACAGTGCCCTCGCGATCGATCCCAATCTTGGCTTTGCCCTGCTCGATCGTGGCCTTGCTTTCCATCGTCGGGGCGAATTCGACCAGGCGCAGGCCGACTACGACAAGGTGATCGCCCTCGATCCCAACTCGCTCGATGCCTATCGCAACCGATCCTTGATCCTGGCCATCTGGGTCGTTTGCCAGAGGCCATCGCCGACATGGATGAAGCGGTCCGATGCGATCCCTCCAACCCGAGGTGGTTTAGCGGACGCGGGTATTATTGCCTGCGCGCCGGCAATCTTGAAGCGGCTCTGGCCAGTTACGAATCTGCCCTCCGGCTCGACCCGGAAAACGAAGAGGCGTATCGGGGGCGCGCGATTCTCTTCGCTCGGCGGCATGAGAGTGAACGCGGCCTCGCGGAAGTGAGCGAAGCGATCCGTCAACACCCGGATTCGGTCCGGCTGCTCTACGCTCGCGGCCTCGTCCACATGGAACGCCTGGAACCCGAGAAAGCGCGGGAAGACTTCGATGCGGCCATTCTTCTGCGCAACAAATATGCGATGGCTTACTCGGGACGGGCGGCCGCGGAGATCTGGATGGAACATTTCGAGGCGGGCCTGGCCGATGTCCTGCGCGCGATTAACCTCGCGCCAAGATTCTCCGCGCCGCATTACGTGCGCGGCCGCGCCTATGAGAAGCAACACAAATTCAAGGAGGCGATCGCGGAATTCGACCGCGCCATCGCCCGCGACTCGGAAAGCATCTGGTCGGTGGGGCAACGCGCCCTGACCGAGGCGGCAGCCGGGAACTACGACATCGCCCGGCGGGACTTGGAGCAGGCGACGCGGCGATTTCCCGGCACCTTTGAAGCGCACATGTATCGAGCCTGGTTTCTCGCCACCTGTCCGCAGGCCGAATACCGCGATGGCGCGACGGCGCTGAGCGAAGCGCAGCTCGCGGTCAAACTCTCCTACGAAGATCCGTATGCGCTCGACACTCTGGCGGCGGCTTACGCGGAAACCGGCGACTTCGAAAGAGCGCAGGAAACAGCCCGCCAAGCGCTCGCGAAAATGCCGGCAAACGTCCCGGATCGCAAAGAAGTCGAGGCGCGCCTGGCCGGCTTCGGCCAGCGCCAGCCCTACCGGGATCATCGCTAGCTCCCTGGCCTAACGACAAGAGGCGCGGTTGCCCGCCAGCTCATTCCGTGAAATAGGAGCCGCGCGATGAAGACGACGCGCGCTCCGCACGAAACCTCCGCGCTCATCGCCGCCGTGGCCGCGTTCATGACCTGGGGACTCGTGCCCGTCTACTGGAAGCTGCTCCGTCTCGTGCCCGCGTCGGAAATCCTGGCCCATCGTTTCGTCTGGACGTGCGTCTTCATGATTCTGCTCTTGAGCTGGCAACGGCGCTGGCCGGAAGTGCTGGCCAACCTGCGTTCCCGCCGCACCGCTTTGTTTTGCGCGGGCAGCGGCCTCGCCATCGCAATCAACTGGTTCGTTTTTATCTGGGCGGTCAACGCCGACCGCGTCCTCGAGACGAGCCTCGGTTATTTCATGACCCCGCTCGTCAACGTCCTCTTCGGCGCGATTTTCCTCCGCGAACGCCTCTCCCGCGCGCAACTCCTCTCGGTCCTGCTCGCGACCGGCGCGGTTGCTTACCTGACCCTGGGCTTCGACCGCCCGCCCTGGGTTGCCTTGACCCTGTGCTTCTCCTTCGGGATTTACGGGCTCCTCCGCAAAGTCTCGGGCGCCGCGCCGGTGCCGGGACTTTTTCTGGAGACGACAACGCTCGTGCCGCTCGCACTCGGCTGGCTCCTTTTCACGAACCATGCGCCCGGAATTTCGTTCGGCCTCGCCACGCCGGGCTTGTCGCTTCTCTTGATCAGCACCGGCATTGTGACTGGCCTGCCGCTACTTTGGTTCGCCCATGCCGCGCGCAATCTTCGCCTAACGACTCTCGGTTTCCTCCAATACCTCGCCCCCAGCTGCACCTTTTTCCTCGGCGTTTTCGCTTTTCACGAACCCTTTCGGCGCGAGCAGCCGGTTACTTTCGTGCTCATCTGGATCGCGCTTACCATCTTCACCGCGGATGCTGTCACGCGCTGGCGTTCGAGCAAGGCCTTCGGCGTGCGCCTGGCGCGATAGCAGGCGCCTCGTCGCCCTGTAGACGTTTCGCTCTCTCCGAGCCGTACGCTCTCTCCGAGCCGGAGGCTGTGAAACGCGGGTATCGGCGGGCCAGAGTCGCAACGCGCCCTCGCAAGGCGGAGTCGATACTCGCGTTGCCCAGAGGGCAACGTCTACAACTGCGGAGACCACACTGAGTGCCATCCTGTGGTATGGTCGCCGCACCATGTGGAGCGAAGATAATTTCCAATACGCGATCGAGAACACCGAGGTGATCCTCGCGCCCGAAGGCAAGATCGCGACTTTCGGCCACACCAGTTTCCGCTTCTATCTCATCAGCGAACTGATGGATCAGGTGAACGAAGTGCGGGTGCGTGACGGGCGCATTCACGCCGAGCGACCGCAAATCCTGACGCCGGACCATTACGCGCGTCTCTTGCTCGAAGGCTTCGGGGAAAAGGCGGCGCGTTACGCCGAGCAATTGCGCGAGCGGGCGCAGCAGTTTGCCGTCCTGCGCTACGGGTTCCAGTTCCGCAAGACCGACGTGGTGGAAAAAACGGTGCGCTCCTCGATGGCGGCGGTGATCGAACAAACCAAGGCGGAGGTGGAACGCGCGAACGAGCCGCTCAGTGCGGTCATTCAAGGAGTCGATGACGCCTGGGAGGTTTGCCTGCTCAAGTTTACGATCGACCTGATCGAGCGTTCGTCGGGTGGGAACCTGGGCGATTTTCGCCGACACGGGTTCATGTAAAGGACTCAACCGCCCGCGAATTCGCGGGGATAGGCCAACGAAGTTTCTTGACTTGGCGCCCTAAATTTCGTCTCCTCGTCGCATAGAAAAAGAACAGGAACGCTGCTTCGCTCTCATTTGAGCCTTGGGAGAAACGTTCGCTACCGGCACCACGAGGAGGATCGTGGCTCGCTTCCAGCGAGGGGCTTTGGAAAGCCCGGCCCAGACGATCGAATAACACCGATACGCAAGACACATACCCATTGCCAATCCCATGAGACGAACAGAAGTAGCGAAACTTGTCGGTCTAAGTGTCATCCTCGCCCTGGCGGGTGTCGCCTATTCACAAGATCAACGGCTCACCGGTAAATCTCTCGTCGGGAAGACGCGTGCGGAGCGGTTTTACCACACCGGCACGATCGCCAATGAAGGACCCGCGGGTTATTTCGGAGTCAAGCGCGGCACGGCCTCGGAAGCGCCGACTGGCTACGACAACCTGACCAACGGCTTTCTGAAGCAGGGTCCTGATTACGACCAGATCAATCCCAAGAACGTCAAGCCACTGCGCTCCTTCAACGAAGGTCGTTTTGTCTATGAGGAGGTCGAAGACGTGGCCGACGGCCTTGGGCCAACCTACAACGCGCAAAGCTGCGCGGCCTGCCACGAAAACGTCGTCACCGGCGGCGCCAGTCAGATCGCGGAGCACCGCACCGGCCGAGTAGTCGACGGACGGTTCTTCGAATCGCTGGGCGGCTCCCTCATCCAGTCGCGCGCGACCAGTCCCGACATCGTCGAGCACGTTGCGCCCGAGGACGACGTCCGCACCTTTCGCATGTCCACCAGCACAGTAGGCGACGGTTTCGTCGAGTGCATTGCCAATAGCACCCTGCTCGCGATTCGAAACGCCCAGCCCGTCGATTTGCGCGGCAGCGCGCCGATGGTGCCGGTGCTGGAAGGCGACGGCACGGCGCGTCTCGGGCGGTTCGGCTGGAAAGATCAACACGCCAGCCTGCAATCCTTCGCCGCCGATGCCTACCTCAACGAGATGGGCATCACCAATCCGCTCTTTCCGGAAGAGAACACCTCCAGCGGAGTCTTTGTCGGTTATGGCTCCGGCTACGATCCCGTGCCTGAACCGGAGGATGAAGGCACCGACATCCTGGCCTTTGCCAACTTCATGCGCTCGACTAAGGCGCCTTCACGCGGTCCGATCACGGCCGATGCCCTGCTGGGCGAGCAACTCTTTGCTCAAGTCGGTTGCGCGGTCTGTCACGTCCCATCCATCACCACTGCCGCGCCGGGCACGAGAATTAACGGCAACTCCTTTGCCGTTCCGCCCGCTTTGGGGAACAAGGTCGTTCACCCCTACAGCGATTTTCTTCTGCACGACATCGGGACCGGGGATGGCATCCCAATTCTCCCGCAACCGGAGTATGCCTCGACCGCGCCGCAGATCCGCACCGCGCCTCTCTGGGGATTACGGACCAAGAACCGCCTCATGCACGACGGGCTGTCATTCACCCGGCAGGAAGCGATCGGGCGGCATGCCGGCCAGGCGACCAGTGTGACCGATGCCTACAACGCGCAAAGCTGCGCGGCCTGCCACGAAAA
>JBDTCM010000090.1:0-5923 GCA_039923575.1 Chthoniobacterales bacterium | reverse complement strand
GAAATTGAAGTAGCCGTAAACAAGGCCCTGGGCGCGCACGATCCAAAAACTGACCGCGGCGAGCGCGAGCATGATCGAATAATGAATCGCGACGCCGAAACCGAGTGCGATGAGATAGAGGAGAATGGCCGCCGGATCCGGCACGACGTGCAACTGGCGGAGCGAGACGATGACCACGACCGCGCCAATCAGCGCATTGATCACGTTATCGAGCCCGAATTGTTTGGTCGAGACCGCGAACTGGCTGTCGATCGGCAACACGAGAAGCGAATCGAGCTTCCCGGTCCGCACGAGCTCGGGGACATTGGCCACATTGACGAAGAAAAAAGCCTGGAACAGTTGCGCGATGATCTGGTGCGTCCCGACGAGCAACACCACCTCCCATTTCGTCCAGTCGCCGATTCGATCGACCTGCCCGAAGATGATGCTGAAAAAGAGGATCTGCCCGCAAAACCAGAGCACCTCGACGATCATCCAAAGGATGAAGTTGGCCTTAAAACTCATCTCGCGGATGAGCGAGTTGCGCAGCATGATCGAGTAGATTTCGAGATAACGGCGCATGCTTTGTTGTAACTAATTTTCCTCCGAGCGGTCTAAACCATAGCTGCCGGCGCATGCTCGGCGGCTTTTTTCATGAAACGAATCATTCTTGTTGGCGTTGGCGCGGTCGTCGTGTTCTTCGCGCTTTTTGCTTTCCGCCAGTGCGGGGGAGGCGGCGCGACCGAATACCAGACCACCACGATCACGCGCGGTGCGATCACGCAAGCAGTCACCGCCACCGGCACCCTTAACCCGGTCGTCAACGTGCAGGTGGGCAGCCAGATTTCCGGTAACATCCAGAAACTTTCGGTCGATTTTAATTCGCCGGTCAAAGCCGGCGAGGTCGTGGCGGAAATTGATCCGGCCGTTTTCCAGGCCGCAGTCATGCAGGCACAGGGCGACCTCGACAACGCCAAAGCGGCCCTCGAGCTCGCGCAGATCACCCTCAAAAGAACCGAGGAGCTGGTCGCGAAACAGAACTCCGCCCAGGCCGATCTCGACCAGGCGAGGGCGAGCCTGCACCAGGCGCAAGCCAATCTGAAGATCAAGGAAGGCGCTTTGCAAAAGGCGCAGGTCGATCTCGACCACTGCACCATCACTTCGCCGATCGACGGCATTGTTATCTCGCGCAATGTCGATGTCGGGCAAACCGTCGCCGCCAGCCTCAGTGCCCCGATCATTTTCACGATCGCCAACGACCTCTCGAAAATGCAGATCGACGCCAATGTGGCCGAGGCGGATATCGGCACGGTCGATACATTGCAGAAGGTCGACTTCACCGTCGATGCGTTCCCGCGGCGCACATTCCACGGTGCCGTGGTGCAGGTGCGCAACGCCCCCATCACCGTCCAGAACGTCGTCACTTACGACACCGTCATCGGCGTGAATAACGCCGATTTGAAATTGAAACCGGGCATGACCGCGAATGTCTCGATCGTCGGCGCGCAACGGGACAACGCCCTCAAAATCAGCAACGCCGCGCTCCGCTTTCGGCCGCCGGATGCGACTCCGCCACCGCTTGGCGGACGCGGCGGCCCAGGAAAACCCGGCGAGCATTCGGCCGAGCGAACGGTCTATGTTTTGCGCGGCGCCAGCCCGAGTGCGGTGCAGATCAAGGCCGGGATCAGCGACGGCATTTTCACCGAAGTGCTCGACGGCTTAAAGGAAGGCGATCGCGTCGTCACCGCCATGACCGGCAAGCCTGCGAGCTCGTCTCGATCATCGAACAATCCGCTCGCCGGCGGGCAGCGCCGGTTTTAGCCGAACCCCATGGCCGAAACCGAAACCGTCGTCAGGCTGGAGGACGTGCACAAAACTTATCGCACGGGAGAAGTAGACGTGCGGGCCGTGTGCGGTGTTTCGTTGGAGATCGCGCGTGGCGAATTTGTCGCTTTCATGGGCTCGAGCGGTTCGGGCAAATCGACCCTCATGAATCTGCTCGGCTGTCTCGATCGCCCGACCAAGGGACGTTACTTGCTCGACGGCTTCGATGTTTCCGGGCTCGATCGCGATCAACTGGCCGACATCCGTAATCGCAAGCTCGGTTTCGTTTTTCAAAGCTTCAACCTGCTCGCGCGCACCTCCGCCCTGGAAAATGTCGAGCTGCCCTTGCTCTACGGCGAGCATCGCCTAACGAATGCAGAATTGCACGCCCGCGCGATGCAGGTCCTGGCCGCGGTCGGTTTGTCCGGCCGCGAGGATCATCATCCGAGCCAGCTCTCCGGTGGGCAGCAGCAGCGGGTGGCGATTGCCCGCGCCTTGATCAACAACCCGGAAGTCGTCCTCGCCGATGAACCGACCGGTAATCTCGACAGCCGCACCAGCGCCGAGATCATGGATATTTTTCAAAAACTCAACGAACGCGGGATCACGATTGTGATGGTGACGCATGAGACCGACATCGCGGCCTACGCCAAGCGCAACATCGTCATGCGCGATGGCGCGGTGCAGAGCGACCGCGTCGTGACGCAGCGCCTGACAGCGGAATGCGAAATGCAAAAGCTGGGCCCAACCCAATGAGAGTCGATTCGACCTTCAAGATTGCCTTCCGCGCCTTGCGCCGAAACAAGCTGCGCTCCGTCCTGACCGCGCTCGGCATCATCATCGGCGTTGGCGCAGTCATCGCGATGGTCAGCATCGGCAACGGCGCCAAGGCACAAGTCGAACAACAGATCGCCAGCCTCGGCGAAAACGTGATCCTGATTTTCTCCGGGAGCGTGACCTCGAGCGGCATCCGCACGGGCTGGGGAAGCGCGGGGACCCTGAAAATCGAGGACGCGGAAGCCATCCGCCGCGAAGTGCCCGGGGTCATCGCGGTCAGCGAAGAGGTGATCTCGACGAGCCAGGTCTCGGCCGGCAACCAGAATTGGTTTACTCGCATTTACGGGGAGTCTCCGGAGTATTTCGACATTCGGGAATGGCCGCTGAGCGACGGCGCGAATTTCACCGCGCAGGATGTGCGCAGCGCGAACAAAGTCTGCGTGATCGGCCGCACCACCGCGAGCCAGGTCTTCGGCTCTGAAAGTCCGATCGGTCAGGTCTTGCGCATCAAAGGCGTGCCGTTCCTCGTTACGGGCGTGCTCACTCCGAAAGGGCTCAGCCCGCAGGGGACCGACCAGGACGACATCGTCATCATGCCCTACACGAGCGCGATGAAGCGCGTCATCGGCGGTTCCACCCTGCGCGGGATCAACGTCCAGGTGGCCTCGCCTAACGATCTCGCGCCCGCCCAGCAACAGATCACCGAGCTGCTCCGGCAGCGGCACAACATTCGCTCTGGCCGCGACGATGATTTCACGGTGCGCAACCAGCAGGAGATTGCGGAAACCGCGACCGCGACTTCGCGCATCATGACCTTGTTGTTAGGCGCGATCGCCAGCGTCTCGCTCATTGTTGGCGGGATCGGGATCATGAACATCATGCTCGTGAGCGTGACCGAACGAACGCGCGAAATCGGCGTGCGGCTCGCGGTCGGCGCGCATGGACGCGACATTCTCACCCAGTTCCTGATCGAGGCCGTGACCCTGAGTGTAATCGGCGGCGTGATTGGAATTCTGCTTGGTCTTGGCACCTCGCGCATGCTCTCGGTCTTCGCGCACTGGCCGACCTTGATCTCGATTCCTTCGATAATCGCGGCGTTTTTCGTTAGTGCGGCGGTTGGAATCTTTTTTGGTTTTTATCCCGCGCGCGAAGCGGCGCGGCTCGACCCCATCGAAGCTTTGCGCTACGAATAAGAGCGGCTCGCGCGCTCTCCTTCGTAATTTGTCATCCCGAGCCTCGAATGATTTCGGGGCGAGGGACCTCACAATTGCAATCAGCGTTTCCATTTCCCGAGTGCGCCGATTTCATGGGCGAGGTCCCTCTTCGTGCGGCGCCTGCTCGGGATGACAAGAGTGGCGAGAGCGGCGCGCGTAGATGAGGATTGACGGCATGGAGCAACCGAACCGTTTTCAAAAACTGGTCGCCGCCGCGAAGGAGCAGATCAAGGAAATTTCGCCTAACGATGCCGCATTGGAGCTCGGCTGCGGGGCGGCGACGCTGATCGATGTGCGCGCGGTGGACGATTGGAAGGCCGGCCACGCGCGGGGCGCGCAGCATTTGGAGCGCGGCGAAATCGAGCTCGAGATCGAAGAACAAGTGCCGGACCTCGACCAACGGATCATCTGTTATTGCGGCGGCGGTAGCCGCTCAGCGCTGGTCGCGGAGAGCCTGCAAAAAATGGGCTATCGCAATGTGCGCTCGATGACGGGTGGCATTCGCGCCTGGCGAGCCGCTGGCTTGCCGACGTTGTAGACGCCTCCCTCTGGGAGGCGCGGGTGTTGGCGGCCATCAGTCCGAGCGACGCTCTCTCTCGCGCTTCGCAGCCTCCGGCTCGGAAGAGCTTACCCTCCGGCCTGGATGCCTTACCCTCCGGCCTGTATGCGCTACGGGCAGGAAGCGGGCAGGAAGCGGGCTCGGAGAGAGCGAAGCGTCTACAATTGCCCCTCGATGATTTTGAAGATGATCGTGTTGTCGAGGAACCCGTGCAGTGTCTCCGTCCCCGGCCCGCGCCCTGCCGCGAGGACGTCGTTGACCGTGTTCCGCGCCCATGGCGCGTAGACGGCGGCGGGCTCCTGGGCGTTGGCCGCGTCCGGTCCTTCCCCGGGCGGCACCGGCCCGTCCTGAACGGGGTCGATCGCGGCGCGCGTCGGGACACCGTTCGGCCCCGTCGCCCAGGTGAGCGCCGGTTCGCCGGATGAATTCACTCCCAGCAGCGCGACTCCGCTGTCGCGCCGGAACGGGTAACCATTGAGCGAGAGTCCGCCGATGCCGAAATTTCCCGCGACCAGAATGGTGGATCGGGCGCCGGTGTAGCTCTGGGCGACGGCAATGGCTTGATCGAGCTCGACCGTCTCGGCCAGCGTGCGCTCGCCGTGATTTTCGCGCGCCGCCGTGCGCATGAGTCCGGCGTCGACAATCAACAGGTAACCACTCGTATTCCATTGCAGCAGCTCAATCGCGCGGCGCGTCATGTCGGCGAGAGCAGGTTGCTCGCTTCCGGCGGCGATTTCATTGCCGAAGGCCATTTCGCCTTCACTGAAAATCCCGAGCAACTTTGGCCGGCGCCATTGCGGGATGCCTTCAAGTTCGGCTTTGGTGTGCACGATCTCGTAACCGTTGCGCCGCATTTCGAGGACCAGGTCGCGGCCGTCGGTTCGCCGTCCTCCTTTCGCTTCGGGGAGAAAATCCGCGCCGCCGCCGCCGAGTGCGATATCGATCTTTTTCTCGTCGGCCAATTGCCGGGCAATCTCCGCACCGGCGCTTTTGCTGACTGCGTAGAACGCTGCCGCCGTCGGATCCGTGAGGCGCGCGTTCGTGACCAAACCGATCGCGCGATTTTTTTCGCGGGCCAGATCGACGATGCTGCGCAGCTTCTTCCCGTCGGGGCTGAGCCCGATGCTGCGATTGTTTACCTTCACGCCGGTGGCCAGGGTGGTGGTGGCAGCCGCTTCGTCAGGCACGGCAAAGTCCTGGGAATAATTGGCGAGCAGGGCGACCGCGGGGAGCGATTCAAGCGCCAGGTGGGTATTGGCCCCGCCCGCATAAAGGCGGGTCGCGGCGATGCGATCGGGGGTCAGTCCTTCGCCAACAAAAAGCACAATCCCGAAAGGCTTTTGCACCACCCAATGGCGAAAATAGAGGACCCCGAAGGCGATGAAAATCGCCAGGCAGAAAAGCGCGAGGATCTGATTGCGCCATTTCATTCCGTGGAAAGAGCGAAGCGCGCGAGCGTTGTCAATCCCGCAGCCACGTTAAACCGCTTGAGCGCGCGGGCGAGCGCCGGGAGAATGCACCATGGCCAAGCCAGTCGTTTTAGTGATTCGCGATGGATGGGGGATCAATC
>JBDTCM010000089.1:0-3038 GCA_039923575.1 Chthoniobacterales bacterium | reverse complement strand
AGCGTTTCCCGCGCACCGGGATTCCGGACGCGTTCGAGAGCCTTTCCGAATACGAGGATTACCTCAAGCTGCTCGTCTCCACCAACTGCATCGATAACGCGAAAAAGATCTGGTGGGACATCCGGCTCCATCCCTTCTTCGACACGATCGAGTTCCGGATTTGTGATGCGCAATCACGCGTTGACGACACCATCGCGCTGGCCGCGCTCATGCAGGCGGTCGTGATGAAGCTGCAAAAACTGCGCCGGCAAAACGTCAGCTTTCGGAATTATCCGCGCCGCTTGATTGACGAAAATCGCTGGCGCGCTTCGCGCTACGGGATCGACGGCAAGATGATCGATTTCGGGCGCAAGATCGAAGTCGACGAGCGTGAGTTGCTGCATGAAATGATCGAGTTCATCGCGCCGGAAATGGACGAGCTCGGCAGCTTGGGCGAGCTGGCTCACATCGAAAAAATCCTCCGCGAAGGAACGGGCGCGGATCGGCAACTGGCCGTCTGGGAACAGACGCACGACCTGAAAGCCGTTGTCGATCACATCGTCGCCGAGACCTATGAAGGGTTGAGTGTGTCCGCGCGAGCGGCGGTCGCGTCGCCGATGGCGTCTTAGGTGGCTCCCGCTTGCAGGGCGTTGGCCAGGTCTCGGGCTGGATCGATTTTCCATCGACCGGCCACGGCCTCAAGTTCGGCGTCAAGTGACCGGCGATCGGGTAAAGGATCGCCGCTGTGCATCCGGAGATTGCGAGGGGATTCGACGAAGGTTTTGCCTAACGCAGATTATCCGTAAAAATGCGGAGCCTGTTTTTTCCAAGCAGCTAACCTTGGCGCGAACCAGTAGCATAGGATGAACTCACTCAATCGATTTGCGGATCCAGTTTACTGCATAGTGCGGGTGGTCTTCGGCTTGATTTATGCCTGTCATGGTGGGCAGAAGCTCTTAGCTTTTCCGGGCGGGGGTCACGGAGTGGCTGGGATTGCATTCGTCGCTGGGATCATCGAACTGATTGGTGGCTTTCTCATTGCTTTCGGGTTATTCGCACGCCTCGCCGCGTTCCTGGCGAGCGGCGAAATGGCGGTGGCCTATTTTATTTTTTACGTGGGAGAGATGCCGACTTGGCAGGCGAAGTTTTTCCCGATTATGAACGGAGGCGAACTAGCCGTGCTCTATTGCTGGTTTTTCTTTTTCATCATTTTTTACGGTCCGGGACGTTGGAGCGTCGAAGCGCTCTGGCGCAAAGAGAAAAACAGCGTTGCATCCTCGTAAAAAGCAATCTTGCTCGTCATAAATAACGATGAAATCACGAGGTCTTGTTGCCAATTATTCAGGAGCACTGATTGCGCTGGCCGTTTTTTCGACGGGTCGACCACTGCTGGCCCAGGGCGGGTCCGATTGGAAAGCTCCGCCGACAGCTGTTCACCGCCCCAATCCCGTGCCTGTCAACGCTAACACGATCGCCATGGGACAGAAGCTCTTTGTAAACAACTGTATGATCTGTCACGGGCAATCGGGAAGGGGCGACGGCCCGGGCGCGGCAGGTTTAGAGAAGAAGCCGGCGGACTTGGTTGAGCGCGTCAAAGCTGGCGAAACCGATGGTGAACTGTTTTGGAAGATTTCTGAAGGACGGTCTCCCATGATTTCATGGAAGGGATCGCTCACCGAAACGCAGCGCTGGGTCTTGGTGAATTACATCAAGAGCCTTGCTGGCAAATAAAGGATCAGTCCAAGAAAGGACGAGGAGTGGGGTTGCCCTGATTTGACGGACAGTGGGCTTGGGGTCAAAAACCCGAGGAGTCCACATGAAAACGCAGATCAGCAAACCAGCTCGTGAGAGAACGAGCTACACGAAGGAGTACAAGCAGGAGGCGCTCTCGTTATGGCGCGCGAGCGGCCGGAGCGCGGCCAAGGTGGCAGCGGAGCTGGGCATTCGTCCGCCGCTGCTCTATCGCTGGGCGCGGACGGAGCGAGTGCCCGACACGCCCCAGAGCGGACGCCGGCCGCGGCGCAGCATGGAGGAGCTCGAAGCGGAGAACGCCAGGCTCTTGGAGCAGCGTGAAGTCCTAAAAAAATCGTTGGGCATCCTCTCCGAAGCGCCGCAGAGCGGTATGCCCGAATCGAAACCATGAGCGGCCAATACAAAGTAGCCTGGTTATGCGAAGCGCTCCTGGTTTCGCGCAGCGGCTATTACGACTGGAAAGAGCGGCGCGACCTCCCCCGACCACGGCAGGTCGAGAACACCCACTTACGGGCCCGGATCTGCGAGGAGTTTGCGCGCAGTCGTCAGACCTATGGCAGCCCGCGGCTCGCGCGTGCGCTCGGTTGCCCGGGGCGACGCAATGGCGTTGCCCGTCTCATGCGTGCCGAACGTCTCTTTGCCCGGCAGCGCTCCAAGTATCGACAGGCCACGACCGACAGTCGCCATGGTGGACCGATTGCGCCGAACCGCATCCAAGGCCTCCCCGTGCAACGTCTCAACCAAGTCTGGGTGACCGATGCCACTGGCATCCTGACTGGCCAAGGCTGGTTATATCTGGTCGCGCTTCTGGACCTCTACAGCCGGCGCGTGGTCGGCTGGGCCATGAGTCCCTTCCTGGACGCTCCTCTCACGATCGCCGCTCTGCGCATGGCGCTGCGCCAACGCCGCGTGCGCGACCACCTGATCGTCCACTCGGATCGGGGCAGTCAGTTCGCCAGTGCCGCTTACCGCCAGGTGTTGGCCGAGCATGGGCTGCTCGCTTCCATGAGTCGTGCGGGTAACTGCTATCCCGCAGGCGCGGGACCTTCATCGAGTCGTTCTGGAGCAGCCTCAAATATGAGCTGGTCTATCACCACCGCTTCGCCACCCGCGCCGAGGCACGCACCGCCATTTTTGCCTACATCGAAACCTTCTATAACCGCACCAGACTGCACTCCAGTCTTGCCTACACCAGCCCCATCACCTTTGAATCCAACCTAAACAACTAAACAAAAGGAGGGTCTTGCCCAGATTAGACGTTGTGACGGCGTCTATGGTCCACGGCGTGTGCGCGGTCGGCGAGGGCG
>JBDTCM010000088.1:0-3905 GCA_039923575.1 Chthoniobacterales bacterium | reverse complement strand
TAGCCTGAATCTCTGCCTGCTGATTGTTCTTCCAGTTGTCGTTCGCGGCGATGATGGTGTTGTTGCTGCCGCTGTGCAGTTCAAGGATCGGATCGGCCAGCGTCCCAGTCACGCCGGCGCCCGCAAGCGAGGGCCCGAGACCGCGGATGAGCAGGGTCTTGGTTCCGGTCCCAAGCACGATGAAACCGCCGTCGAGCACGTTGTCGCCCGTCAACACTCTCAGACGGGTCGAGATATTGACCAGCGTGGGGGTGCGTTGCACGGCGATGAAAGCCGGGCTAAAACCGGTGGAAGCGAAGATGGTGTCGGTGTTATCGGGCGAAAACTTCGCGATCTTCGCACTCAGGCTGTTGACCGCATAAAGATTACTCGCGCTATCGAAGGCGAGGCCGATCGGGCCGCTCAGGTTGGGGGAAACGAGGGAGCCGAGATCGACTCCGGCCGCCGACAAAATTTGAATCGAGTCCGAGGCGCTGTTGGCCACGTAGAGAAAGCCTAACGAATCGAAGGCGAGACCCTCCGGGTTGTTCAGGTTGGAGCTGGTAAAGCTGCTCAGCGGCGTTCCGTCCGGCGCGAAGCGAGCGATCGTACTGCCGCTGTTGGCCACGTAAAGATTGCCCGCCGCATCGAAAGCGAGCCCGGTCGGACGAATGACGTTCGCAAACACGCCCAGATCGGTTCCGTTCGGCGTGAACACCTCGACCGTGTTCGTGCCGTTGTTGGCTGCGTAAAGGTTGCCGTTCCGATCGAAGGCCAAACCGAGAGCGAAGTTAAGGCCGGTGCTGGCGAAGACCCCGAGGTCGGTCCCGTTGGGCGCGAATTTCTCGATCGTGTTGTTATTCGTCGTGACGTAAAGATTGCCGATCGAGTCGAGCGCGACGCCGTTGGGGCCGTTGACGAATGCGCCCGTGAAGGCGGAGCCGTTCCCGTTCGCATCGTATTTTGTGATCGTGTTGACGCCGAAATTGGTCACGAAAAATGTGTCGGCCGAGGCGAGCGACGCGCAGGCGAGCAGCCCGGCGGCAATCTTCAGGGAGCGCTTGAGGTGCATAGGATAAGATGGCGGAAGAGAATGCGAGGCAACCTTCACAGCAGGACGCGCACCGCGTCGCGTTGTGCCGGGGAGCGCACAGCCTGCCCGCCCTTGTGCGGGCGCCTCGCGTGCCGTTTGCGGCGCCTCGCCGCAAACCGAACCTGCTCGAACGCAGTTCAAACGAAAGACGACGCGCATGTCCCCGGCGCGTTGTGTCCCCTCGCGGCCTGACGCATATTGCACACGATGGCCTACGAACTCGAATCCAGCTACCGCCCGCGTGGCGACCAGGGGCAGGCGATCGCGAAGTTGCTCAAGTCGGTCGAAGCCGGCAACCGCCATCAAACGCTCCTCGGCGTGACCGGCTCGGGCAAGACGTTCACGATCGCCAATGTCATCCGCGAGCTTGATCGGCCGGCGCTCATCATCTCGCACAACAAGACGCTCGCCGCCCAGCTCTACTCCGAGTTCAAGCAATTCTTCCCGCGCAATGCGGTCGAGTATTTCGTCAGCTATTTCGATTACTACCAGCCCGAGGCCTACATCCCGCGCTCCGACACTTACATCGAGAAGGATTCGTCGATTAACGAGGAAATCGAGCGCCTCCGGCTTTCGGCCACGAGTTCGTTGCTGACCCGCCGGGACACGATCGTGGTCGCCAGTGTCTCCTGCATCTACGGCGTCACTTCGCCGGAGGATTACCTGCGCATGCTCCTGACCGTGAAACGCGGTCAGCAAATCTCGCGCGAAGCCGTCCTCGGCCGGCTCGTCGATATGCTTTACGAGCGCAACGATGTCAGTTTCGTCAGGGGGAAATTCCGGGTGCGCGGGGATGTGGTTGAAGTCTATCCCGCGACCGCGGACGAAGAAGCGGTGCGGCTGGAATTCTTCGGCGACGAACTGGACGCGATTACGCGCTTTGACCCGCTCACCGGGCACGCCCACGAGTCGTTAGGCGTGATGACCTTTTTCCCGGCCAAGCAATTCGTCACCCCGGCGGACAAATTGAACCGCGCGCTGACTTCGATCCGGACCGAGCTCGACCAGCGCATCGTGTTGCTCGAGTCCCAGGGAAGACTTCTCGAGGCGCAGCGGCTGAAAATGCGCACCGAGTACGACCTCGAGATGTTGCAGGAGATGGGGTTCTGCAACGGGATCGAAAACTATTCCCGCCATCTTTCCGGACGGCCGCCGGGTTCGAAGCCGTTCACGTTGATCGACTTTTTCCCGAAAGATTTCCTGCTCGTGATCGACGAGTCGCACGCCACCATTCCGCAGATCGGCGGGATGTATGAGGGCGACAAATCGCGCAAGACCGTGCTCGTCGAATATGGTTTCCGGTTGCCCAGCGCGCTCGACAACCGCCCGCTCAACTTCCCGGAGTTCATGGGCAACGCCAACCAGCTTATCTACGTGAGCGCGACCCCGGCGGAGTTTGAAATCAAGAACAGCGTCGTCGGCAATACCGGCTACTTCCCGCACAAACGCGAGCGAATCGGCGAAGAAGAAGCGGTGCCTTTCGTCCTCCCGGGCGAAATTGTAGGGCAAGCGCTCCGCTTGCCGCCGGTAGACGGGGCAGGCGGGGCGCCCGCCCTACAACTTTCCCGCACCGACCAGCCGCCGGAACAATTTGACGTCCGCACCGCCGGCATGCCGCTCGTGGTCGAGCAAATCATCCGCCCGACCGGCCTGCTCGACCCGCGGATCACGCTCAAGGGATTAAAGAACCAGATCGACGACACGATCGAGCTTTGCCGGCAGCGGGTCGAACTCCAGGAGCGCGTCCTTGTCACTACCCTAACGAAAAGGACCGCCGAAGATCTCTCCGATTACCTGCGCGACGTCGGCCTGAAAGTGCGCTATTTGCACAGCGACATCGACACCATCGAGCGCGTCGAGATCCTGCGCGGTCTGCGCGCCGCAGAGTTCGACATTCTCGTTGGCATTAACCTCCTCCGCGAGGGACTCGACCTGCCGGAAGTGTCGTTAGTCTGCATCCTCGATGCGGACAAGGAAGGCTTCCTCCGCAGCCAGACGTCGCTCATCCAGACCGCTGGCCGCGCCGCCCGCCACATCAACGGCGAAGTGGTCCTCTTCGCCGACACCGTCACTCAAAGCATGCAGGCCCTCATATCGATCTCCGATTACCGCCGCAGCAAGCAGGTGGAGTACAACGAAAAGCACGGCATCACTCCAACCACTGTCCGGCGTGCCGTCCAGGAAAGTCTCCACACCATTCTGCGCGGACGCGAAATCGCCGCCTCCGTCATCCAGGAGGCGGGCGGTGACTACAATCTGACCGAACTCCTGCGCGAATTGGAGGACGAGATGCAACAGGCTTCCGCCAACTTGGAGTTCGAGCGCGCCGCCTTGTTGCGCGACCAGATTATGGAAGTAAAAAGCGGCACTGGCCTAACGAAAATAGAACCGAAACGCAAGCCGGTGAAATATTCCCGCAACAATGGGCGTCGCCGCTCGCGGGTTTGAGATCCTGAAGATTGTTCTGATGATCGCGCCGTAGGTCTGGCTGGCCGGGAGAGCAGGCTGCAGGCTAAAGCTGGTCTTCGCCGCGCCGTCGTTCCCGGCCGACCTCGCACGACTCTGGCTTCAATTATTGTCGATGCGTCATGGTCGGCTGTTTTTTGATCAGGCCTTCATCCACCCCCTCGTTACGTCCGCCAGTCGCGTTGATTTTGAAGCGATATTCCTATGGACTTGGTGTGGGTGAAGGGGCCACCGTTGCCTGCGCGCGGGATCATCGGCTCGCGCCGGCTGGAGCGGGCCTGCCGGGAGAACGTCGTCTTCATGGCCATGGCCTGCGGGAGCGCGCCCGACCACAGCACGATCGCCGCCTTTGTCGGCAAGCTCGAAG
>JBDTCM010000087.1:0-5373 GCA_039923575.1 Chthoniobacterales bacterium | reverse complement strand
GGACGCGCAGCTTCCGACGGAAGCGCGCGATGATCGAAATCACCTCCGGGCTTTGCTGGTTTTCTTCGAGGCGGGCAGGTTGGGCACGACCAGAACCGGACACGTCGCGTAGCGCACGACGTGTTCCGCGGTGCTGCCGATGAAAACGCGGCGCAAGCCCGAGCGGCCGTGCGTGGAGGTGATGATCAAATCGATGTCTTCCTTCGCCACATAATCGTTTATCTGCTCGACCGGCGATCCGAAGGCGATCTCACTCTCGACCTCGCGACCTTTCCTGGAGACCGACCGGAGCAGTTTCTCCATCTCGTCTTGCGCATAGTCTTGTTGGGTCGCGATGAGGTCCGGCACGGCCCGCGCGGTGTATTCGTCGCCGAGCACATAGGCATGGACAACGACGGAATGAAAAAGCACCAGTCGCGCGCGGAATTCATGCGCGAAGCCGAGCGCATAGTCCAACCCAAGGCGCGAGCACTCAGAAAAATCAACCGGCACAAGGATCTTCCGGAATTGCAGAGCTGTTCGTCCTTTGCGCGCACCTTTTCTGGTCGATTGATGCTCCTTCTCGCGCACGACCAGAACCGGGCAGGGCGCTTCTCGAACCACCCGTTCCGTGGTGCTGCCGAGAAAGGCGCGCTTCAGTCCGGTGTAGCCGCGGGTCGCGATCGCGATCAGGTCCGCGTCGATTTTGCGCGCGGCTTCATTTATCTCGGCGACCGGCGCGCCGCTGCGCACGGTGCAGGGATTTGAGCGCGCGGAAAGAGACAATTCCGCCAGCAACTCTTTCATGCGTTGCCAGGCGCGGGCCGCGATTGCTTCCTCCGAAAAAGCAGGCGGAATCATCACGGGGCGCGCGGGAGAGGTCACCGGTGGGCTAACCACATGCATGAGATGCAGCCTGGCGCCGAAGCGGGTCGCGAGCAGTTTTGCAAAACGCAGTGTCTTCAATGATTCCGGCGAAAAATCGATCGGCACCAGAATGCGGCGCAGGGTTGTGGCTTTCCGAGCCTTCTCGACGCCTCCTTGGGCAGAGGTCTTTGGTTTCCGGAGTGCACCCCCCTCATTTTCCCAGCGATTGATTTCCATAAAACACAGGCAGTTTGAGCTTTTACTTTAAGCGTCGATCCGATCATGAACCAGAACTTCCTTGCTATGAAAACGATAACTTTACGTTATCTCTTTCTTTGATCACTTAGGTTTCAGTTATCGCAAATGCAAAGTAGGGTTGAGGCATGAATTCACTCCTTCACGATTTCACTGCTGGCATACTTCGCGCTCCCGAGCCGCCCTGCCTCTCGCTCTACCAGCCAACTCACCGGCATCATCCGGGGACTCAGCAGGACCCGATTCGCTTTCGTAATCTGGTGAAAACGCTCGAGGAATCCCTTCGGCGAAAATATTCAGCGCGCGATCTGCACCCGCTCCTGCAGCCGTTTCAGACGCTGGCCGACGATCACCAATTCTGGAATCACAATCTCGACGGGTTAGCGGTGCTGGCGGGTCCCGGCGTCTTTCAGGTTTACAAGTTGCAGCGTCCCGTCCCCGAGCTCGCGGTGGTGGCTGAAAGTTTTCACATCAAACCCCTCATCCGTATCCTACAATCGGCCGACCGCTACCATGTGCTCGGCGTGAGTCGCCAGCAGATCAGACTCTTCGAAGGAAACCGCGACGCGCTTGATGAGGTGGAACTGGATCCCGCGGTCCCGCGAACGGCCACGGAGGTGGTGAGAGAAAAGGAGTCGAAAGAAGATCACCTCTCGGTCTGGCCTTCTGCACCGGGCACGGGAGTGCATCATGGCACGGCATCGACCGCGGAATTGCAAAACAACGAAACCGACCGCTTCCTTCGCGCGGTGGATCGTGCGATCCTGAAGCACTATTCGCGTCCGTTCGGTCTTCCCCTAATCCTCGCGGCCTTGCCGGAAAACCAGACCTTCTTTCGCCAGATCAGCCGCAATCCGTTCGTCGTCGCCGAAGGAGTGACCACTTATCCCGATGCTTTATCGTTAGAAACATTGCGAGAGCGTGCCTGGCAGGTCATGGAGCCTCATTATCTTGCCCGCCTGGCTGGCCTCACTGAAATGTTCGGGGCGGCGCGTTCAAAAGAGTTGGGTGACGATGATCTGGAGCCGATCGCCTCGAATGCCGTCGCCGGACGGATTGGAACACTGCTCATTGAAGCAGACCGCATCGTTCCCGGACGGATCGACACGGCCACCGGTGAAATTGAACTTGGAGAACTGGGAGATCCCGAAGTGGACGATCTGCTCGACGATGTGGCGGAGTTGGTTCTTAAAAATAGCGGTGAAGTGGTGGTCGTGCCAACAGCGCGGATGCCGGGGACAAACGGAATCGCCGCGATCTATCGGTTTTAAGCCGAGGCTCAAATTCAGGCTGCAAGCTCGCCCCGGCGAGTCTGTTCGGCGGCGGACTGGAAGCTTGCGCTACCTTGACAAGCTTCGCTCGTTAGGGATGATCGCGCGTTGCCATTGGCCGTCTCAAGCTCGCCTCCAGACTGCGGACCGCGATTGAGAACCGGATCATCCTTCGGATCCGGAAGCGACCAGCCGTGATGTCCAAAGATGGCTCCGATGAAAGCGCGGAGTCGCTGCACGTTCATCCCGGGCCACCCGGCCAGGCGATAGATCCAATCGATCAGCCGCAGCCTGGTGCGAAGGGCGCATCGCGGGATTACGACGGGTTCCATTTCTCCGAAGCGAAGCGTGACCTTGTCGAGATCGATCGAGATTTGGTTGGTTTCCTTGATGTTCATGACGTTGCCGGCAAGGCCGGCTTAACAACGGGGATCTACCTCTCACCCGGCCCATCGACCAGGACTTCTTCCGGAATGAAATGATAGGTGGAGGCTATCGATATGCGTGGGAGCAAAAACCTGGGCATTGCAGAGGCGACCGATTCCTGCGGCTAATTAATCGCGTGGATCTTGATAAAATTCGATCCGCGCGCCTGGCCCGCTGGCAGGCCCCCGACAACAAGAATCTTGTTCCCTGGACTCACCAACTGCAGCTTCAGCAGGGCCGACTCAGCCTGTCGCACGAGAGCTTCAAAGGTCTCCGGAATTCCTTCGATGAGCAGCGGCTTCAGACCCCAGAAAAGATTCAATGAGTGATAGATCCCGGCATCCGTGGTCAGGGCAAAAAGCGGTGCCTTTGACCGTTCCGCCGCCATCAGACGCGCGGTGTACCCGCTGGTCGTGAGCACCGCTATCCCGTGCACGTCGATCACCCGCGCAATCGCAGTCGCAGCTTCGCTCAGCGCATGGGAATCGGTCGGGTCACTTGCGGGGTACGTTTTCGGTTCGATATCAGCTTCCACTTCAGAGGCGATACGGACCATCATCTCGACCGCGCGAACCGGAAACGCTCCGATGGCAGATTCGCCGGAGAGCATGACGGCATCCGTGCCGTCGATGATGGCATTGGCAACATCGCTCGCCTCTGCCCGCGTCGGACTGGGATCTCGGATCATGCTCTCGAGCATTTGAGTCGCGGTGATAACCGGTAACCCCTTCCGGTTACACCTTTCGATGATGCGCTTTTGCAGCATGGGAACTTTCTCGGGACTGACTTCCGCCCCGAGATCGCCACGCGCGACCATGATCCCATCCGCTTCCGCCAGAATCTCCTCGAAATGTTCGACGGCCTGGGGTTTTTCGATCTTCGCGATAACCGGCGTGGATGCCCCCTGCGCAGCCAGGAGTTTCTTTAGACTCCGCACGTCTTCCGCGGAGCGGACAAAGCTCAACGAGATCCAATCGACCTGGTGCTCCAACCCAAATGCGACATCCCGAATGTCTTTCTCGGTCAGGGAAGGCAGCGGCAGAGTCAGGTGCGGAAAATTGACTCCGCTTCGACTTTTGAGCACGCCGCCTTCCAGCACTCTGCAATGCAAATCGCGTCCTGCTATTTTGATGATTTCTAATTCCAGCCGACCATCGGCCAGCAGGACGCGCATCCCGGGTCGGGCTTCGTCCGCCACTCCGTCATAATCAATTGGGATCGCAGTTGAACTGGCAGTAAGATTCGTCTCCGGCACGAGGGAAACGGTAGCGCCAGGCGAGAGTAAGATTTCGCCGCCGGGCAATTGCGCGACCCGGATCTTGGGTCCTTGCAAGTCCTGCAAAATAGTGACCGGCTTATCGAGCTCCTCGGAGATCGCGCGCAAGGTCGTGATGCTGCGGGCGTGGTCGTCGTGCGTGCCATGAGAGAAATTGAGACGTGCGACGTCCATGCCAGCTTCAACAAGCTGGCGAATTACGTCCGGCGAGCTGCTCGCCGGCCCCAGAGTGGCGACGATCTTGGTGCGACGCATTTGAGAGTCTATTCCGTATTTCTGTTCACCAACACCTTCATCCGCTGCGGGCCCGCTTCAAAGGCACGCGGACGAGGAGAAAATCCCAGGCTCCGTCAAAGGATCTCTATTACCGCCATCCATAACGCCAATGGCTCTCGCCCGATTTCTCTCCCGGAGTGCTGGCGGGCAACCAATTGGCTGGTCGTCAATCAATCCGTTCCTCGCTGATTCCGCCGACGAGATAATTAGTATCGAGGCCGATCATTCACCTCTCCAGCACTTCCGATCCTGATAAACCTCCGCGACATAAGCCCCCGCGGCGGCGGGATCGAGTCCCTTCCCCGAAGCGAAGAGCGCGCGAAGCATTTCGATTGGATTCGGTTGCTGGAGCTCCACCTGTTGCTCTGCTTTCTCAAGGGAACGTCGCACAACTTCCGCTTGCGAAATCTGCCAGCGGGCAGCGAGACGTTTCAGCCGCAGGACCGTGGCCCGATCCAAGGCAAACGTGGTTCGGTGAGTCATTTTGGCCATGCCATCACACCTGCCATCACTTTCCACGCTCTCAAGAAAAATATACCGCCGGATCACTCCGGTCCGCCGCTTGCGTAGAGCAAGCAGGAAGCGACCGATTGAGAGGCAATACCAATGGGCGTCTGCCCCTCATCAAACTGACGAGCCGCTTTCCCGCATCCGGCTTTCTGGGTTCCATTTATCGTTCTAGCCATTTGCGCCTGAGATCTCGTTCTAAAGATGAGAGATAATCCTGGGAGGAAATGCCGCCCGCAGCGCATTCAAGACGGCGAGGACGTCGATCACTTCCTGCGCGATCGCGCCTTCGACGGGCGTGAGATAGCCACTCGCGGCGAAGGCCATTCCGCCGATGCTCAGGAGCATCCCGCCGACCGCGCTCTGAAGCGCGATCGAGCGCATTCGGTGGCTGATGTGCATGAACTCGTCCACGCGTTTGAGTGAGTTATCCAGGACCACGACGCCCGCGGCTTCTGTCGTCACGTCGCTGCTCTGTCCCAAGGCCATGCCGACGGTGGCAGCCATCATGGCCGG
>JBDTCM010000086.1:0-7590 GCA_039923575.1 Chthoniobacterales bacterium | reverse complement strand
GCGCGACGTTGGAATTTTTTTGCCCGATCGCGACGTAGATACAATAGAGAGGGCGATGATCCTTCAGCTGCCCCTCCTCCGCCGCCTTGTTCAGGCGCGCCTGGCTGATGATGGTATCGATAGCGATCGTCGACTTGCCGGTCGCGCGATCGCCGATGATCAACTCGCGCTGCCCGCGACCGATCGGCACCATCGCGTCGATCGCCATGATACCGGTCTGCACCGGCTGGCTAACGCTGCGGCGTTTGATGATGCCGGGCGCGATTTTTTCCACCGGGTAGAAAGTGTCGGTGTGGATCGGCCCCTTGTTATCGACCGGCTGCCCCAGAGTGTTCACCACGCGCCCAAGCAACGCCTTGCCCACCGGCACCTGCAGAAGTTTCCCGGTCGTCTTGACCTCGTCGCCCTCCGCAACCTTGGTCGGATCTCCGAGCAGAATGACGCCGACTTCGGTTTCTTCGAGGTTCAGCGCGAGACCAAATTCGCCGCTCGGGAATTCGATCATTTCGTTCAACATCACCTCGCTCAGGCCCTCGACGCGCGCGACGCCATCGCCCGCTTCCCGGACAACGCCGACGTTACTTTTTTGCGTCGAGGTCTTCAGTCCCGCGATTTGCGTTTCGATTTCTTCCAGAATGCTGCTCATGATAATTCGTTAGGTTAAAGTTTCTGCTGCAGGCGTTCGAGCCGGTTGCGCACGCTGCTGTCCCACACATCGCTGCCGACGCGGACGCGGACGCCCCCGAGCAGGGCCGGATTGACGACAAAATCAGTCGTTAGGCCAGCGCCGTATTTGTGCTCCAGTCCGGCGACAATTTTCCGGCCCGCTTCCGGGTCGAGTTCCACCGCAGATTCGATCGTGGCCTTGCGCTTCTCGAGTTCGAGCCGCAAGAGCCGCTGATAATTTTCGAGAAGCTGGATGTAACTGCGCGGCTTTTGCGCGATGATCGATTGCACCAGCGAATTGATTCTCTCCCGATCGAGCGTGCCATCGACGTAGCTCGCGCGCACGAGCTTGCGCGAGAGCTCGCGGATGTCTTTGCTGATCTTCATGGGTTGGAGTCGAACTCGTTAGGACGCAACTTGCCGACTCGCTTCTTCCTGCAACCGACGCTGATCGTCAGGAGTCAGGACTTTGCCGGTTACTTTCGCCGTCGTATCGATGACAAGCCGGCCGAGCTCGCGCTTCAGCTGGCTCATCGTGCGCTCGTGCTCGAGCGCGCTCGCTTCCCGCGCCTTGGCCAGGATTTGCTCCGCGGCAACGATCGCTTCCTGTTGTTTGCGTTCGGCGATCACGCCGGCACTGGCGCGCGCTTCGTCGATCATCTTTTGCGCTTCGCCGTTGCCTTTGGCCAGAATCTCCTGATAACGCTTCTCCGCTTCGGCGAGTTGCTGCTTGATCTTCTCCGCGTTCAACAGCCCTTCCGCGATGCGCTGCCGGCGTTCCTCCAGCACGGCGAGGATTGGCTTGTAGGCAAACTGCTTCAAGAGCAACGCCACGATGACGAAGCTGATGACTTGCGAGAGAAAAATCTTAACGTCGAAGCCAAACGACTCCGCCGTTGAATTGATCAAGTCAGCGGTGCTGCCGGCAGCGACGAAGATGGGAATATTCATTCAGTAAAAAGCTGCTCCCGAGCGCGCGGCTCGGAATGTCTACAGTTTAACGGACGAGGAACAGAGCGTAGAACACGATCGCTTCCGCGAAGGCAATCGCGAGAATCGCCTGCACCAGAATCGGAGTCGCCGCACCGGGATTGCGACCGACCGCGGAAGCCGCGCCCATGCCGATTAGTCCCACGCCGATCGCCGCGCCGAGGGCCGCGAGGCCGACGTGAATGCTTCCGCTTATCTCTGCCAGTAGTGGTAATATCATATTTTTCTTTTTGGTTGGTTTGCTTCAGCCCCTTCCGCGGTGTCCGCAGCGGAGCCGAAATTGGTTAATGGTGTGCGCCCTGCGCGGGTTCGTGGTGAGCGATCAGGAGCGTGAAGACGGCGGTCAACAACATGAAGACCAGTGCCTGCACCACACCCACGAGGAGTTCCATAAAATAGAAAGGAATCGGGATCAGCCAGGACAGCATCGGGACCAGGTGCGCCATCGACTCGAGCATGTTCTCGCCCGCGTAAACATTGCCGTAAAGCCGAAAACTGAGCGAGATCGGTCGGAACAAAATCGAAACAATCTCCAGCCAGCCGACCATAAAGAAGACGACGATCATGAGGATCTTGAGCAGCCCTTTCGAATCGCCCTTGGGCCCGAAGAGGTGCATGACGAAGCCGCCGATCCCGTTTTCCTGCAGAGCCCAGACGAGCCAGAGCGCAAAGAAAACGGCCGCCATCGCGAAGGTAAGATTGAGATCGGCATTCGCGCCGCGGAGGAGCGGGCGATCGACATGAAAAACGTTCGTCGCCGGATCGTGATGTCCCCAACCGACCGTCCCGACGCCCGGGATCAACCCAAACCAGTTCAGGCACAGGATGAAAATGAAGATGGTCGCGAAAAACCAGAACGTCTTCTTGACCAAATGAGAGCCAATCACGCTCTCGAGAAAATTGTAGAGCCCTTCCACCATCCATTCCCAAAAGTTTTGCGCACCGGTCGGCACCGGTTTGATTTTTCGCGTCGCCATCTGCGCAAAGACGATGATCCCGACCGCCACGACCCAGGTCACGAGCATCGAGTTGGTGACCGTAAACTTGCCCAGCGTGAAAAGCGGCGCGGCCTTCAACGGCAGCGCCTCATGTTCTTCCACGGCCGCACCGGGAACCGGCGCATGTTCCTCGCCGCGCGCGTCGGCGGCGAAACCGCCCAGAGCAACGAGAGCAGAAAAGCTCAGCAAAAGTGGCAGGAAACGAAAATAGAGATGAACCATCGGGTGGGTCGGAAAACGGCGCTTCCGGAGACCGGTTCAGCGCGACATGTCCCGGACGGAACAGGCGTGCGCCTCAAGGCCGCTAACGACGCGCATACAGAAGAGCATGTTGCCGATGCTGACAAGCAACTTTCCGGAGTTTTTTTCCGGACGAAACCGGCGCCAAAAAGAGGCGCGAAAATGCGCCTATTTGACGGGCACGCCTTCCGATTGGAACTGCGGGGCGACCACCGGGTGCTCTGCCCCCGTCCGGGCCTCGGCCTCATGCGCGATCTCCATCGCCTCGCGATAATGGCCTTCCAGCTGCGCGATGTGGAGACGCTGCTCGAAATGCGCCGCCACCGATTCACTCGCCAGCACGCCCATCTCGCCAAAGGAATGCCGGGTGCGCGTGATCTTTTTCATCTCCGCGGCCAACGCCCGATAATCACGCTCTTCGACCAGCGCCCCGCAGCGTCCGTCTTCGACCGCCTCGGGAATCCCACCGTGACGCGTGGCCAAAACCGGCATGCCGGTCGCCATCGCTTCGAGGATGGAATTGGGAATTCCTTCCTGGTTTTCGTCCGCCAGCATCTCGCTCGGGTGCAGAAAAATGTGGCACCGGTGATAAAGCTCGAGCAGATCGGGTTGGGACAGAAAGCCGGTGAAGTGAACGTATTCGCTCACGTTCAATTGGGCCGCGAGCGCTTCCAGGGCGGGTTGGAGCGGGCCTTTCCCCGCGATAAACAATTCGGCGTTCGGATTCTCCTGCCGGAAAAGAGCGAAGGCGCGCAGACAAGTCGTTACGCCCTTTTTCGGAATCAAACGGCACGCCTGCAGAAAACGCCAGGGTCCCTGCTTCGGTGCCTCACGGCGCCGCGCCGGAAACTGCTCGAGCGGAATCCCGGTTCGATTCATCCGAATTTTTTCCGGCGGACAACCGAGCCGAATGAGGCGGTGCTCGAGAGACCGCGAACGAGCCAGGACCAGGGGAACGGCGTGGAAAACCTTGCGCAACTTCGCGGCGTAGTCCGGACTATCCGCCTTCAACATGACATCCGCGCCGTGAAAGGAGACGATGCACGGTTTGTCCCAGCATTCGATAAACGGGAGCAGGTGGACCCCGGTGTGGCCAAAGTAAATGTGCATCAGGTCGGCACCCCGGCGTTCGAGCAGGTTGGCGAGGAGCTGATACTCCCCGCGATAGACAATCGGCGGCCGCCGCTCCACGAACTTTAGCCAGCCATGCCGGAAGGGATCGAAGCGCGGCGCCGGAATGAGCTCGATGTCATCGAACGGAAACCGGTCGGTGTTCTGCATCTTTTTCGTCATGACGAAGGTGCTCACATCGCGCAGGCCTGTGACCTGCCGATAAATGTGGAGCATCTCCGACTTAAGAAATGTTGTGCAGTAACTTGCGACGACCAGTTTCGACATAGGAATGGGGAACTTCTAAAAGTGGGTCAAAAAGTCGGGAACTCTTAGCGCATTGATTGCAGTTGTCTAACTGTATTCGTGAATCCTGTCGCCGCCGGCCTTGCTCGGCCGCTGCTCCATCTCGTGCGTCCCATCCGGGACGATTTCATGGAGCCACCGATCCAAAGAGCGCTTCAAGTTAGCGATTCCTTTCTGTTCTTTTGCTGACACCGATATTACTTCTCGGTCGGGAAAGCGCTGTTGAAATGCGGCCAGGTTTTCTTCCGCTCCGGGCAAATCCATCTTGTTCGCCACCACCCGCCAGGGTCGCTGCGAAAGCCGCGCATCGTAGAGGTCGATCTCGCGGCGCAAATGTTGCAGATCCTCGATCGGGTTGCGTCCTTCGCTTCCGGCCATGTCGAGCACGAAGAGGAGGAGGTGGCAGCGGGTGATGTGCCGGAGAAAAGCGTGCCCGAGGCCGAGATTCTTGTGCGCCCCTTCGATCAATCCCGGGATATCCGCCACCGTCGTGCGGCGATAATCTCCCAGATCGACCATGCCAATCATCGGATGCAGAGTGGTAAAGGGATAAGCCGCCACTTTCGGGTGCGCCGCGGAAATCCGCCGTAGGAGGGTCGATTTCCCGGCGTTCGGATAACCGACCAGGCCCGCGTCCGCGATCGTGCGCAGCTCGAAAATAAACGTCCCCTCCTCACCTTCCTCGCCCTCCGAGTACTGGCGCGGCGCGCGATTGCGCCCGCTCTTGAAATGGACATTTCCTTTTCCGCCTTTGCCGCCGTGACAGAGAAGAAACTCCTCGTTAGGCAAAGCCAGATCCGCAATTTGCTCGAGCGCCATTTCAGGCGCGACCGCTCCGTCGTCCGGCGCCGGTGAATCCAAAAAGGCCATCGGGTCGCCTAACGATTCCAGGCGGTGCACCACGGTGCCGACCGGCACCTTCACGATCTTGGCCGGCGCGCCGCGACCGTGCATCTGTTTGCCCATGCCATGGGCGCCTTTCTTCGCCTTGATCAACGGTTCGTAAAATAAACCCGTGAGATTGTCCGTGTGCTCGTCGGCACGCAGGATGACGTCGCCGCCCTTGCCGCCGTCACCCCCATCCGGACCACCCCGCGGCACGAATTTTTCGCGGCGAAAGCTGACACAACCGCGTCCGCCATCGCCTGCCTTTGCCACTACCTTGATCCGATCGACGAACATCGCGAGACGATACACCGCCTCGCGCATAACGACAGTGCCTAGCGCCCCGGGGATTTGAGCAAGGTCTCGTAAAGTTGCTTCGTCTCCTGGGCGATCGCGGCCCAGCCAAATTTCTCCTCCGCGCGTTTCCTCCCCGCCCGTCCGAATTTCTTTTGCAGTTCCGGACTGGCCATGACCTGATTGATGCGCGTCGCCAGGTCGCGCTCAAATTTCTCCGGGTGCGTCGGCTCGAATGGGCTCTCCCTCATCTGTTCCACCGGAACAAGAAACCCGGTCTCGCCATCGACCACGACTTCCTTGATGCCGCCGACCGCGCTCGCCACCACCGCCGTTTCGCAGGCCATCGCTTCGAGATTGATGATCCCAAATGGTTCGTAGATCGACGGGCAGCAAAAGACCGCCGCCTGCGCGTAGAGTTGGTGCACAGTTTTCTTGTCGACCATCTCATCGATCCAGAGGATGCCTTTCCGTGTCGCCTGCGCCTCGCTCACCGCCGTCGCCATCTCCGCCGCAATCTCGGGCGTGTCCGGCGCGCCGGCACAGAGCACGATTTGGAAATTTGGATCCATGAACTGAATCGCGCGCACGAGATGAATAATTCCTTTCTGGCGCGTGATCCGCCCCACGAAAAGCAGGTAAGGCTGCGTAGGGTCAATCCCGTAGCGGACGAGCGCGTCGGTCGCATCGCTCGGTCGATATTCATCGAGATCAATCCCGTTGTAGATGACGTGCAGCCGCTCCGGCGCGATCTGGAAGAGCCGTTCCACATCGGCCTTGGTCCCGTTGGAGACGGCGATGACGGCATCGGCCATCTCCATCGCTGTCTTTTCCAGCCAGACAGTGAAATCGTAACCGCCGCCGAGCTGCTCGCGCTTCCATGGGCGCAGCGGCTCCAGCGAATGCACGGTGATGACGAGCGGCAGACCGTAATTCAGCTTGGCCAGAATCCCGCCGAAATGGCTGTACCAGGTGTGGCAATGCACGACGTCCGCGCGGATCTCGCTGGTGTTAAAATCAAGACACCGCTGCACCGCCCCGAAGACCGAACGCAACGGCTTGGGACAGGTGTACGACCCCGCCTCCAGCCCAAACCCACGCACCTCCGGATTTGTGCCTAACGACTGCTGGTCCCCGAAACAGCGCACCTCCACTTCCATCAACTTCCCCAGCTCGCGCGACAGGTAATCGACATGGACGCCGGCCCCGCCGTAAATGTGGGGCGGGTATTCGTTCGTCAAGAAAAGCGTCTTCATCGAGCGGGCGAACTATTTCGTGGCGTTGACGAGCAATACCGGCACCTTCGCGCGATGGCGCACCTGCGTGATCGTGCTGCCATAGATCAAGTCCTTCAGGAAGCGATGGCCGTGCGTCGTCATCGCAATCAGATCGCAGACCGCATCGATCGCGGTCTTCAGGATGCCAGTCGCCGGATCTCCGAGGGCGAGGTGTGTTTTGACCGAAATCCCCTGCGCGCGCAGTTCGCCGGCCACCTTCTCGAGATAGGCCCGGTCGTCCTTCATCTCTTCGGAATCCGCCAATTGAAAACGATTGTAGTTTCGCGCCGCCCAGCCGTCAGAGACATGGAGCAGGAGCAACTCGGAGCCGTGCACCTTCGCGAGCGCAGCAATGTGCGGCAACATCGCCTGGTCAGTCGGGCTGTTGTCGAGTGCGACGAGAATTTTCTGATACATCGGCAAAAAGCTTTAAGCTTTAAGTGTGAGGTTTTAAGTGGTGCAGTTTGGCGGCGCTCGCCTCTTTCCTCGTCTCACTTAAAACTTAACACTTAACACTTAAAGCTATTAAAGCGGTTCTCGCCATCGACCTCGGCACGTCCTCCGTCCGCACGGCGCTTTTTGATGAAAGAGCTGTGCGCATCGCCGGTTCCAGTGCCAGCCAGACGTATCGAGTGCGCCACACCATCGAGCATGGCGCGGAACTCGATCCGGCCGTCTTGCTGCGCGCGACCCGCAAGTGTCTTCGTCAAACTTCTCGCCTAACGAACGACAAACCCCGCGCCATCACCGGCTCCGCTTTCTGGCACAGCCTTCTCGGGCTCGATCGCGCCGGAGAGCCGCTCACCCCCGTCTACACCTGGGCC
>JBDTCM010000085.1:0-16318 GCA_039923575.1 Chthoniobacterales bacterium | reverse complement strand
GCCGGCAAGAAGGTTCGGCAGTGTCCGCGGTGCGAGGATTTCAATCTTTCAAAGGTAAAGTTTCTCGGCGAGGACGGATTGCCATCGGTGCTCATGTCGCTCGTTAATAATACAACGGGCCGGCCCTGTGTCAGAGACATTCTTATTGACTTTGGCGGTCCGAAAACAGTAGTCTGATTCAACGCCCCAAGAATGGCAAACCGCCGTATGAGAACATCCTTGCATTGCATCATCATTGCCGTTCTGAGCACTGCATTTGCCGTCACGATCGCGACATCCGGGGCACAAAACTGGCCGGGCTATCTTTTCGACAACGGACATTCATCGACTAATACGTTGGCGACGGCGATCACGCCGAGCAACGCTTCTACCCTGGTGACAGACTGGACCTTTGTCGACCCCCAACCCACCATGCAAGGCCAGCCCCCTGCGGGCCTCTATGCCGGTCCAACTGTCGTTAACGGCGTTGTTTACATCGGCTCGAATACGGGAATGTTTTATGCCCTCGACGAAGCGACAGGAGCAGTGCTATGGCAACAGCTGCTCGGATTCACGAGCCCGACAACCTGTTCGAACGGACATGGCGTCACTTCGACGGCCACTGTCGTGACCGACCCTGTTTCGGGAACGCTCACCGTCTATGTGGGAGGCGGGGATGGCTATCTCTACGCTCTAAATGCTGCGACCGGTGCTATCGTGTTCAGACAGTACGTGTGCGACATCGGCGGGGGAACGAGGCAAAATCTGGGTTTCATCTGGGCCTCGCCAACGATTATAAACGCCAAGATGTATCTGGGATTCGCGTCTCAGTGCGACCAACCCTTGGTTCGGAGTGCGATTAAGTCTTTCGACCAGCACACCGGCGCGCTGCTGAGAACGTTCTGGACGCTTCCGCCGGGTTTGACGGGCGCCGGCGTGTGGTCAACCGCCGCCACGGACGGAAAATCCCTCTGGTTCACGACAGGGAATGGTGCCACTGGCGGCCATTCGTTCGCGATCGTAAAACTTAACGCCAGCAATTTGCGATTCCTGACAGAGTGGGTGGCCCCTATCGGCGTTGATCTCGATTGGGGCTCTTCGCCCGGGTTGTTTCGGGGTACGATCAACGGCGTGAGCACGCAGCTGGTCGGCGCGAATCAAAAGAGCGGGATTTTTTATGCGTTTGATGCGAACCACCTGGAGAATGGCCCGGTCTGGTCATATCTGGTCGGAACCTCAGAGACCTTTGCCGTTGGCGCAGACCTCGGCGCTTCGGTCTGGGATGCGACGGGCAGAGCGCTCTATGTCGGCGCCAATCAGACGACCATCCAATCTCAGGTCTTTGCCGGCTCGGTCCGCCGCTTCGACCCGTCGACTGGCTCTGTCATTTGGGAAACAGGTTTGACTGGTGGACCGGTGATGGGAAGCCCCACCATGGATGGCGCAGGTGTGCTTGCTGCCGGCACCTACAATATCACCAATTTAACCCTGAATGCTGTCTATCTCCTCGATAGCTCGAATGGGAATATTCTCAAGACCATAGGGCAACCCCACACCATCGTCTTCGCCCAGCCGGTGTTCGCCGACAACCATCTCTTCGTCGCAAACGGGTCTGCCTCGTCTGGCCAGTTGACTGCGTTCATTCCGGCCGCTTTAAAGGCGTCGGGGAAAGAGGGAAGGTAATTCCCTCAACGCCCTCACGTGCTTGCGAACTGAGAAACGGTAGCCCGGCCGGCCTCGGCAACTGCCGCCTCGCACTGCGAACGCGGTGCTGAAAACCGACACTGCCGCAGTGTACACTTAAACGGCTTTTGTGGCCAATACCAACGCCGGCATCGGCACGGTTATAAAAATCACTCCCGCGGGTGTCCAATTTCGTCCAGACCCTCTGCGATGCGCTGGCAGAGGGGATGCCGATTAAGAGCGCCTGCGTCCTCGCGGGCATCGCCGTGAGCACGTTGGGAGAATAGCGCCAGAAGCACCCGAAACTTGAAACGCGCATGAGTGAGGCGCGGGAGAGTGCCCGGCGGAAGGTCTTGCAAGGTATCAAGGCGGCCGGTAAAGGTGCGGATGCTCTCGAAAAGTGGCCAAGCACTTTCGGCGATCTCGATAGAATTTCGCAATTTACTATGGCGTGCCTGGAGGGATTCGAACCCCCAACCTTCTGATCCGAAGTCAGAAGCTCTATCCAGTTGAGCTACAGGCACCAGTCACGAAGGAACTACCAATCGCTCGCTCGCACCACCGAAAAGGAAGACGGGTTTCCAGAGAATGTCTCTCCTTTGCCAGGTGAGGCGGGAAGTAATTCACCCCTTTCGACCGTCGAAATTACAAATGACTGACACTTCCATTAAACGATTCGAATGAGCTTGATTTCCTGACCGTTTTTTGCACACGATCTTACCATGAAACCGATTGCTTCCTCCTGGAAGTCTGGGTGTTCTCAAGGCTGCCCCGCCGCTCGCGGAAGGGCGGCCTTTTTTGTTGGCGCAGCGATGGCTCTGATGGTTTTTGCTCCCTCGCTGCGAGCGCATGAGCCGAAGTTGCAAGAGGCGGCGCAGCCTCCCTTTCAGGAAGCGCGCTCCGCACAATCCATTCCGACTCCAAACACCGCCGTGACCGATGGGTTGTGGGAAACCCTGCCCTATCTCATGCCGATCAACCCGATCCACTGCACCCTGACGCACGACGGTCAGATCCTGGTCGTCGCGGGTTCGGAAAATAATCCGCCGGAGCACGCGGCGGGGCAGTATTACGCGGCGGTGTGGAACACCCAAGCGGGCACGATCAACGTGCAGCTATTGCTGTGGGATCTGTTCTGCAACGGAATGCTGCAACTGGGCGACGGACGACCCATCATCGTGGGCGGAAGTTCGGCAGTCGCGCCGCCCTACGGCGATTATCGGGCGAGCATATTTGATCCGGCGACGGGCGAGTTCAACGAAGTCGAAAGCATGGCCCATGGCCGCTGGTATGCGACGGTGACCAACCTCGGTGACGGCACTTTCATGGCCTTCTCCGGCCTCGAGGAAGTCGGTGGAACGAAGCCCGATGACGACGGCGGACCCGGGGTCGTCAACAAGACGGTGGAGATTTACAAAATCGGCAGCGGCTGGAGCCAGCCCTCCACCGCCCCGTGGATACCACCGCTTTATCCGCGCATGCATTTGTTGCCTAACGGGAACGTTTTTTGTTCGGGAGAGCAGCGCGCTTCCGACATGTTCACCCCCTCGACGCAAACGTGGACGCTGAATGTGGCCACGACCAATTACACAAGAACGCGCAAAGGCGGATCATCCGTCCTGCTGCCGTTGGACCCGCAGACTGGCTATGTTCCCAGGGTCATGATTATGGGCGGAGACACGCCCAATGCGACGGCGACGGCGGAGATCATCGATTTGTCGGCGGCGACGCCGGCGTGGAGGTCGCTCCCTCCGATGTCCCTGCCGCGGACGCGCATGAACGCGGTCATTCTGCCGACCGGCAAGATCCTCGCGCTCGGCGGATCGGCCAAAGACGAGGATGGCACGACCGCGAGCCTGGCAGCCGATTTGTTCGACCCGACGACGGAAACCTGGTCGTCGGCCGGAGTGGCAGTCTATCCGCGGCTCTATCACTCCTGCGCGTTGCTCATGCCGGACGCCACGGTCGAGGTTGTCGGGAGTAATCCGGTGAAGGGAACCTACGAGCCTCACATTGAGCACTATTCTCCCGCCTATCTCTTCACGGTCGATCAAAATGGCAACATCATTCCCGCGGTGCGCCCGACCATCAGTAGTGCTCCCGCACAGGTCGGCTACGGCGCCACCTTCACGATTGGGACACCGGACGCCGCCACAATCAACTCCGCGATTCTGGTCAAGGCCGGATCGTCCACCCATTCCTTCGACTTCGAGCAACGCCTGATCCGGCTTTCCTACACGGCCGGGAACGGAGCGCTGACCGCGACTGCGCCGCCCACCGGCTACATTGCGCCGCCCGGCTACTACATGCTTTTCCTGTTGAATCAGGCGGGCGTCCCATCTCTGGCGAATTTTGTCCGGGTCTCGCCGGCGCCTAACGACCTGCCGCCGAAGGGCTCGATCGATTCACCGGCCGGCGATGTTACCATCACCGCCGGAGATTCCGTCAATTTCGCGGGCAGCGCGACCGATCCGGACGACGGCGTTGCGGCCTATTCATGGATCTTCCCGGAAGGCACACCTGGATCGAGTTCCGCGCAAAATCCTGGGCTGGTGACTTTCAACGAAGAAGGCATGTACGAGGTTTCCCTGACGGCGATCGACACTTCCGGGGTCAACGATCCGAGCCCTCCGACCCGCTGCATCATGGTGCAGAGCAACACTCCGATCGTGCTTTCGTTTAACAATCCGAAGGGCGGCGCCATCGTTCACGGCAAGAAGATAACCATTAGTCTCACCGCGACGAACACCCAAGGTACCTCCAACGTCTTCACTTGCTCGGTCGATGGAACGCAGATCGGGACCACCACCATCAGCGGCACCACCGCGAGCTTTACCTGGACGACCAAGGGCTACACCACCGGCGCGCACACCCTCTCCGCGACGATTACCGACGCGAATGGACGACCCGGCTCGGCGAGCGAATCGGTTACCCTCCAGTAGAGGCAGGGCTGCTTCGGAAATCGTCAGGCCGCGAGGAGATCAACGCCGTCCAGCGCGGCGATGATCTCACATCCGACCAACAATTTTTCCAAAGCTTCACAGCCTTGCAGTTCCTCTTTCTCGGCGAGGCGCTCCCAGAAGGAGAGGGGTTGGTGTTCGCTGTCATCGAGAGAAAAATTGGTCTGCAACTTCATACCCTTCTTTTAGCAGCGGGTGTGCCAAACCTGTCCGCGGGACAAATTTTCCTGGACCGACGAGAAGTGATCGCGCCGCCGCAAAAACGGGGTGGCCAACGGGACTCGAACCCGCAACAGCCAGAACCACAATCTGGGGCTCTACCATTGAGCTATGGCCACCGACGCGCAGGACTCTAATTTTTCTCCGCTCATTTGCAAAGGCAAAGGATCGACCCGGGCGCGGCGCAGCATTGCAAGGAGGGGGAGGGTCGAGTATCATCGGCGGTCTTGGCGATGAACAAAATCGGGCTGCTTCTCCTCCCCGTCTTCGCGTTTCTCGCGCAGCCCCTCTCTGCCCTCGCGCAGGAGGTGGATCCGTCGGAGGTCTTCCTCAAAGCCTACATGACCGCGCAGCAGGGGGAAAAACTCGAGCGCGAAAATCAACTCAAGCCCGCGCTCTCCAAATTCCGTTTCGCCGGTTCGATGCTGGAAGAGTTGAAGAAGAGCCACGCCGACTGGCAACCGGCGATCGTCGATTATCGCGGCCGCAAGATCGGTGAAGCCATCTTGCGCGTGCAAAGCAAGATCGGCACACAAAAGGATCTCGCCGAGACCACCACCCCGACCGAGGGCGAGTCGGAAACGGCGCCCCCGCCTAACGTTGCCCCCGCAGAGCCAAGTGTGGAGCTCGGGAGCCAGCGCCCTTCGAAATCCGTCGATGTCCAGGCCGCGATCCAGGATGCGACCCAAGACTTGCGCGCCCGGGTCGACGCGCTCGAAACCGAATTGCAGAAGTCGCAAAAAGACATCTCAACCGCGCAGAAAGAAAAATCCGAGATCTCCGGCAAACTCCAGGAGACCAATGCCGAGCTCGAACAAGCCAAAGGCGAACTGGCCAGAACCTCCAAGGCCGAGACGGAAGTGCGCGACCAGCTCACGGCCGCGCAGGAATCACTCCAGGTGATTGAATCGAGCGGCGCGGGTGATCAGAAAGCCGCCGCCGCGCTGCAGAGCCAGATCGCACAATTGAAGAAAGCACTCGAAGTCGCCGAAGCCGGGCGGAGCGCGGCAGAGAAGGACAGCACGGACGCAAATGCCAAGCTGCTCGAAACCAAGAAACAGGTCGTCGGTGTTAGCCAGGACCGCGACTCGATGCAGCGCGAGCGGGATGACGCTCTGCGCAAGTTGCAGTCCGCTGGCGAAGCGCAGGCACGCGTCCAGGTGCTGGTAGCCGAGAACAGCGATTTGCAAAAGAAGCTGGCCGCCGCGGAAAACACGGTCCGGGAGATCAGCGCCGACCGTCCGAAAAAAGCACAGGAGCTGCAGGACGTGAAACAGGAGCTCGAAAAACTGCGCGACCAGCTCGTGGCCAGCCAGAAAGCGAACAAGGATTCGGAAAAGATGATCGCGAATCTGCGCTCGCAGCTCGACGAAGCCAGCGGGGCGCTCGCGAGCGCAAAGCTGAGCGGAGAGACGCCCGAGGAGACGGCCCGGCTGGTCAAGGAAAACCAGATGCTGCGCGCCATCGTGGTGCGAGAACGCCAGGAAGAAGCGCGCCGCGAACAGGCCAAGAAGCTGATGCTGGCGGAGTTCGACAAACTAAAAATCAAATCCGACGTGCTCGACAAGCAGATCCACCTCCTCGCGGAACCGATCACGAGACTGAGCCCGGAAGAGCTGGCCCTGCTCAAAGCGCCCGTCGTCGCGATCTCCGATACGGTTCCCGGGACGATCCGGGCCAGCCTCACGATGGCCAAACCGCCGACGCCGATCACGATCAGCAAGGCGCCCGCGCCGGCTGGCGAGTCCAGCCCGGGCGAAAAAGCTTCTCTCGATTCGGTCGCACAGGGCGAGGGCAACACGATCGGTCCGGAAGTCAACTCGACCTTCAAACCGGGCGTGCCCCCGGATCTCCTTCCGCTGGCGCGCGACGCCAAAGCCAGTTTCGACCAGGGAAAATTCAAGCAGGCGGAAAAACAGTATCAGGAAATCCTGACCAAGAGCCCGAACAACATCTACTCCCTCTCGAATTTGGGCGTGGTCCTCTTCCGCAACGGCAAACTCAAGGCCGCCGAGTTGACGCTCAAGAAAGCGATCGCGCTCGCGCCCGCGGATGAATTTACCCACACCACCCTCGGGATCGTCTACTACCAGCAAAGCAAGTTCGACGACGCGCTTTCCGAGCTGACCAAGTCGCTCGCGATCAATCCGAAGAGCGCCACGGCCCATAATTACCTCGGCATCACCGCAAGCCAGAAGGGTTGGCAGGAAGCGGCCGAGAAGGAAATGCTCGAGGCGATCGCCGAAAATCCCGGCTACGCCGACGCGCATTTCAATCTCGCCGTGGTCTACTCGACTTCGCAGCCGCCGGCCAAGGAATTGGCCCGGCGCCACTACGAAAAAGCCCTCGCCCTCGGCGCCGAACCCGATCCGGCGTTGGACAAACTTTTGCGCTGACCGCGCCATCGGCGCGACGTCGTTAGGCTGAATGGACACCGCAACGGATCGGCCGCGAGGAATCTTTCTCACCGCCGAATGGCGTCACCTCGTGATGCTCAACTATCCGATCGAACGCGCCTTGCTTCAGTCGCTCGTGCCGCGCGGTCTCGAACTCGACGAATTTGCCTCGATCACTTACGTCAGCGTGGTCGGCTTTCTCTTTCTCGAGACTCGCGTTCTGGGGATCCCGTTCCCGTTTCACCGCAATTTTGAGGAGGTAAACCTTCGCTTCTACGTCCGCCATCGCGCGCCGGAAGGCTGGCGGCGCGGGGTCGTTTTCGTGCGCGAAATCGTCCCGCGACGCGCCATCGCGACGCTCGCACGGCTGCTCTACGGCGAACCGTACTCGGCCTTTCCGATGACGCATGCGATCGAGCGAAGCGCAGATCAATTGCGCTGCCGCTATGAATGGCAGCGCAAAGGACGGCGCGAATTCATTGCCGCAACGGCGCAGGGCGAGTCGCAACTGATCGAGCCGGGATCACTCGGGGAATTCATCACCGAACATTACTGGGGTTACACGGCCCGCGGCGGACGCTGCACCCAATACCAGGTCGAACATCCCTCCTGGCGCGTCTGGCACGCGACCGACGCGCAATTCGAGGCGGACGTTGCCAGTCTTTACGGCGCCGAATTTGTCGCGGCGCTCTCCACTCCACCCGCATCCGCCTTTATCGCCGAAGGTTCACCAGTCAGCGTGCGGCGCGGAAGCCCGCTGGCCTAACTAACTGCCTGCGCGGCTGAGCAACTCACGAAGGACAAACTGGAGGATGCCGCCGTGGCGGTAATAATCGATTTCGATCGGGGTATCGATGCGCAGTTTCACCGGCACGCTTTGGATGTTGCCGTCGGCCCGCTCGATCTCGAGACTCAACATCTGGCCGGGCTGGATCGAATCCGAGAGGCCGGCCACGCTGAACATCTCCGAACCATTCAGCCCTAACGACTGGGCATTGGTTCCTTCGACGAACTGCAATGGGAGCACACCCATCCCGACCAGATTGGAACGGTGAATGCGCTCGAAGCTGGCCGCTACGACCGCTTTCACCCCTAACAATCGCGTCCCTTTCGCGGCCCAGTCGCGACTCGATCCGGTCCCGTACTCGGTCCCGGCGAGAATGACGAGCGGGGTTTTCGTTTCTGCATATTTCATTGCCGCCTCGAAGATCGACATCTGCGCGCCATCCGGTTGATGAACGGTGACGCCGCCTTCCGTTCCCGGCACCATCAGGTTCTTGATCCGCACGTTGGCGAAAGTGCCGCGCGTCATGACGAGATCGTTGCCGCGCCGGCTGCCGTAGCTGTTGAAGTCCACCGGCTGGATTCCGCGCGAGACCAAATATTTCCCAGCGGGTGAGTTGGGCTTGATCGCCCCGGCGGGCGAGATGTGATCGGTCGTGACCGAATCGCCAAAAATGCCTAACGGACGGGCGCCGCGGATATCTTCGATCCGGCCCGGCGTCATGCCGAAGTCGGTGAAGAAAGGCGGATCGTGGATGTAATCGCTCTCCTCGTCCCACTCGTAGACCTCGCCCGTGCTCGAGGAGATTTCGTTCCACTTCGGATTCTGATCGGCGAAATCGCGGTAAAGTTTGCGGAAGATTTCGGGCCTGAGCGCGGACTGCATCATGTCGCGGATTTCGCCTAACGACGGCCAGAGATCCTTCAGGAAAACGTCGTGCCCGTCCTTGTCCTGGGCGAGCGGCTCCTGCACGAGGTCGAGATCGACTCGCCCGGCGAGCGCGAACGCGATCACGAGCGGCGGCGACATGAGGAAGTTGGCCTTGATGTTCTGGTGGACGCGCGCCTCGAAATTGCGATTGCCGGAAAGGACGGAAGCAGCGACGAGATCGAACTCCGCAATCGCCGCCTCGATTTTCGGATGGAGCGGGCCGGAGTTGCCGATGCAGGTGGTGCAACCGTAACCGACGATGTTGAAGCCGAGCTGGTCGAGGTAGGCCTGCAGCCCGGTCTTTTGCAGATAATCGGAAACCACCCGCGACCCCGGCGCGAGCGAAGTCTTGACTGACGGATCGATCGTCAGGCCGCGTTCCACCGCTTTTTTGGCGAGAAGGCCGGCCGCCAGCATGACGCTCGGATTGCTCGTGTTCGTGCAACTGGTGATGGCGGCGATGAGGACGCTGCCATGGCCGATCTGGCTCTGGCCCTGATGGAACACTTCGCTACTCTCCGCCGCGATATCGCTTCCCGCGTCCGGTGTCGGCCGATTCGAGATCATCTCGACTTTGTTTCGTTCGTCGCCCGGCTCGATGCCCTGATCAGGACGATCGGTTGAAACCATTATGTCCGTTCCCGGGGCGGACCCATTGAGTTGAACGAGGTGGCGCTCCCCGAGATTGTCGCCCGATTTTCCGTAGCCCCCTTCTTTCACCGGCTTCGCGAGCAGGGAACGAAAAGCGCTCCCGAGTTCCGGCAGGTTGATCCGATCCTGCGGTCGCTTCGGTCCTGCCACGCTGGGTTGCACATCGCCGAGGTCCAACTCGAGATCGACGCTGTAATCAATCTCGCCCTTACGTGGCATCCCGAACATTTTCTGCGCGCGGAAATAGGCTTCGAACGCGGTGCACTGCTCGTCCGTCCGGCCGGTCGCGCGCAGGTAGTTGACTGACTCCGCATCGACCGGGAAGTAGCCCATGGTCGCACCATACTCGGGCGACATGTTGCCGACGGTGGCGCGATCCGGCAACGGCAGCGACGCGGCGCCTTCGCCATAAAATTCGACAAATTTCCCGACCACCTTCTGCGCGCGAAGCATCTGGGTAATGTGGAGCGCAAGGTCGGTCGCGGTGACTCCTTCGCGGAGAGTGCCGGTGATGTGCACGCCGACGACTTCGGGAGTGAGGAAGTAAACCGGCTGCCCGAGCATGCCGGCTTCCGCTTCGATACCGCCAACGCCCCAGCCGACCACGCCGAGGCCGTTGATCATGGTGGTGTGCGAGTCGGTTCCCACGAGCGTATCCGGATAATAAACGTCGCCGCTGTGGAGCACGCCTTTGGCGAAATATTCGAGATTGACCTGATGCACGATGCCGATGCCGGGAGGCACGAGTCCGAATGTTTTGAAGGCTTGCTGACCCCATTTGAGAAATTCGTAACGCTCCCGGTTGCGTTTGAATTCCATCTCCATGTTGAGTCGCAAGGCCAGCGCGGAGCCGGCAAAATCCACCTGCACCGAGTGATCGACCACGAGATCGACCGGCACGAGTGGTTCGATGATTTTCGGATCGCCACCGAGCCGTTGCACGGCGCTGCGCATCGCGGCGAGATCGACCACGAGCGGAACGCCGGTGAAATCCTGGAGGACAATGCGTGCCACGACGAAGGGAATCTCCTCGTTCGCCGGCGCCTTCGCGTTCCAGTTGGCGAGCGTCTCGACATCCTTGCGGCCGACCTTTTTGCCGTCGCAATTCCGCAGGATGGATTCGAGGACGATGCGAATGCTGACCGGCAACCGTGAAATGGGACCGACGCCCTGTTCCTCGAGCGCGGGGAGAGAGTGAAGGAATGATTCGCGGCCGTGACCGGCGTCGAATTTCTTGAGCGTTTTGAATTCGTTAGGCATTTCGGGATTACTTGAGCTCGGCGAGCCGGGCTTTGATTTTGTCGAAATCGGGCAATTCGCGTGCGTCGTCGTGCACTTCCGCATATTGGATGACGCCGTGGCGGTCGATCAGGAAAGCCGAGCGCTTGGCCACGCCGGCGAAACCGAGGTTGAGCTGCGGCAGAAAGGAGTCGTAGGCGACGCCGTAGCTCTGCGTCACCTTGTGTTCGTAGTCGCTCAGGAGGGTGACGTTGATCTTTTCTTTTTGCGCCCACGCTTCCTGCGAAAAGGGGTTGTCGCCGCTGATCCCGTAGACCGCACAGTTGAGATCGCCGTATTCGCGCAGGCCATTGCCGACGCCGCACATCTCGGTCGTGCAGGTGCCGGTAAAGGCCATCGGAAAGAAGAGCAGGAGCGTGTTCTTGCTGCCGAAATTTTCGCTTAGCCGAACCGGACGCGGTCCATCCGCGGTCTTGGTCGGGAGGGTGAAATCAGGTGCTTTGCTGCCAACTGCGAGAGCCATAGGGAGTTCTCCGGTGAAGGTGAGACTCCACTATAGAAATGCGCCGGGCAGGGTCAATGTGTTTGCGGAAGCCACGTCCTCCGTCGCCGGGGTCAACGCCCCCGGCTACAACCGGTCGTCGTTAGGCGCCGTTGCCGGAATGGCTCGCCTTGTTCGCGTTGGAAGTATTCGCCACCGGCGCAACCGCTTTCCCGGCGGGAGCATCTGCGGTGAAGATGACCTTGCCCGGGTTACCTTTGAGTTTCGGCAATTTCGGAAGCGAATCGGGAATGATCCGCACGAGCGCACCGATCTGGAGCTGCGCGTAAACTGCGGCCACATCCTTCGAACACATCCGCACGCAACCATAGCTGGAAGGTTTCCCAATCGTTTTCTCCTCGGCCGTGCCGTGGATGTAAATGCAGCGGTTGAAGGCGTTCGCGTTCGAGCGCTCGAGGCCGCGCAGCCAGATGATGCGCGTGACGATGGGGTCACGACCGGGGGCGTTCGGGGTGAGAATCTCCCCCGTGAACCGGCGTTTATGAAAGACCGCGCCGACGGGCGCGTGGTCGCCGATTTTCTCCGCGACCTGCAACCAGCCTAACGGCGTCGCCATGCTGCCCCAGCGATCGCCGAGGCCAAACTTGGAGGTGGAAACCGGGTAGACGGCGGCGCGCTGGCCATTTTCGACCACCATCAATTTCTGATCGCGCACGCTGATAATGATGCGCGGTGGAATCGCGGGTTCGGTGCCGGCGGCCAGATCAGCAACTGCCGAAGCGAACAAAAGGCAGACGAGAAGGCTAAGGCGGAGCGGCATTGGCGTCTTATTTAATGAGCACATCGGGTTCTGTCACGCAGGAAATGCAACTTCTCGCGGAGCGGCCAGACTGAAGCGAGGCCACCATTGACCGAGCGAGGAGAGCGCGACGTAGAAGAATCCGACCTGAAACATCAAGAGAAATGGCAGGGTAAAGTACTGACCTCGGGTGAAGGCGTAGTAAATAAAGTAGCTGAAGTAAAGCCCAAACCCGATCTCGATGATGGGCAGAAGCGACTTCAGCGGCATGTAGCGGCAGGAGCGCCAGGTCTGCGACTTGTGCACGATTCCATATTTCGGCGTGCACTTGAATTCCGATTGGTAATCGAAGATGGCCTCGAGCACGGCGCGCGCGTTGTTGATGGAAAGGCCTACCCCGAGCGCGATCAAGGCCGGAAGGAGGAGGATTTCCCTCATCCAAGTATGGGGATGGAGTTCACGCTGCGCGCAAATATAGAAGACCGCGACCGAGACCGAAGCGGTGAGAAAAATCGGGAGGTCAAAGAGGAAGACGCGCAACCAACCGGACTGCGGTCCGCCAGCGGTCGGGCAGAGGAGAACGCAGAGACAAGCGAGCAGGAGATAGGCGAAATTGGAGGTGAGATGCGCCGTCGCCTCGAGCTTGATCGGCAAGGGCAGCGGACTGCGCCAGATGCGCGGGAGTAATTTCTTGCAGGTCTGGATCGACCCTTTGGTCCAGCGATGTTGTTGGGATTTGAAGCCGTTCATGTCGACAGGCAATTCCGCCGGCGTCACGACATCGGTGAGGAAAACGAACTTCCAGCCTTCGAGCTGCGCACGATAGCTGAGGTCCAAATCCTCGGTCAGGGTGTCATGTTGCCAGCCACCCGATTCTGCAATGCAAGATTTGCGCCAGAGACCAGCGGTACCGTTGAAATTAAAAAAACGTCCGCTGCGGCTGCGCGCGACCTGCTCGAGCAGGAGATGCCCGTCGAGAAACATGGCCTGCACCCGGGTGAGGAGCGAATAGCCCCGGTTGATGTGCCCCCAGCGTGTCTGGATCATGCCGACCCTGGGATCGGTGAAAAAGTGGACGGTGGATTTAAGGAGTTCGGGTTGAGGAACAAAATCGGCGTCGAGAATGCAGACGAAGTCGCCCCGCGCCGTGGCCAGCCCGGTCTCGAGCGCGCCGGCTTTGTAGCCGATGCGATTCTTCCGCTGAATCAACTCGACGTCGAAACCGCGTTCCGCCAGCCGCCGGACGCACGACGCGGTGAGGGCGCGCGTCTCATCGGTGGAGTCGTCCAAGACCTGGATTTGCAGAAGCTTCCTCGGGTAATCGAGCTCGCTCACTGATTTCAGCAGCCGCTCGACCACGTAAATTTCGTTGAAGAGCGGCAACTGCACAGTCACGACCGGGAGCTGCGTAAAATGGGAGAGCGGCTGGGGCGCGCGTTTCCGGCTTTTCAGGAACAGGTAAACGATGAAATACCGATGCAGTCCGTAACCGGAGAGGCCGATTAGGACGCTCAGGTAACAGAACGTCCAGATTACATCCACAAGGCTTCCTCCCATAACAATGCTAGACGGCGCCGCGAGTCAGAGCGCACAGAGGCGACATGATGCCGCTTCCCTGTCTAGCGTCAAATCAAATCTCGGACGGCGGCAAGGGCAGATCGAGCCCGGGCGCCACGGCCAGAAACATTGTGCCCCGGGGCAATTCAGCCGCCGAGGCGAGCGCTAGCAGCCCCACGCCCGAATTCAGTCCGGTGGGATGGTACGATCGCCTGTTGCTTCCCACGCGAAGCAGCCGAAAACTGACGGCGCAGCCCGGCTTCAATCGTGCAAGAGCAAGACAAATTCCGCACCCGACCTCGCAGTCGCTTCCAGCACTTTAATGTCGTGATCAGCATCCTGATCGCCGGCTGGGTGCCGTCGGTTCTGATGCTGGTGGTCTCCTACACGATCCTGACCCGGACGCTCGAATCAAAAATCCTGCGTGATCGGCAGACCTTTGTGCAGCTCATCGCTCACCTCGTCGGTGACGATCTCGGACGGAGCGGCGCAATCGTCGATTACTACCAGCGTTACCCGAAGGTCGCGCAAATTCTTACCGCTCGCGACCCCGACCTGGCGGGCAAGATCTGGCTGCAGGATATTTATTACTCCCATCCGCGGATTGACGGGATGTTCATCACCAACGCCAACGGCCAGCTCATCGCTTCGTTGCCGGACGACCCGGCGCTGCTCTTGAGCAATCAGATTTCGAAGACCTGGCTGGCGGGCGCGCGCAACGTCCAAAGTTTCTATGTTTCACCAGTGCACCCGCGCGCGCCGGACAATCGCCTCGCGACCGCTCTGGTGAGCCCGATCCGCGCGCCCGACGGTTCGGTGAATGGCTTTATCGGTGTTTCGGTTTTGGTCGAGCGAATCGGGCGCCGCTTGACGGCGATCGACTTCGCCGACCACGAAAGGTGCCAGATCATCGACCAGAACGGTGTCGCGCTTTTCAGTGATGAATTCAAAGCGAACCCAGACCCGACCAACATGGCCGCTACGACTTTGCTGAGCGATATTCACGGAAATAAGGCGGGACATAGCGAAAGAGACGGCACCCTCTATTCCTTCGCCCCGGTCGAGTCCACCGGCTGGATGACGGTGATCGAGCAGCCGCGCGCAGTTGCTTACAAACCCGTCCGCGACTTGCTGCAAAGGATGACCATCCTGGCGGCCTGGCTGATCCTCTTCACGGGAATCATCGCCTGGTTTGCCGGCAAATTTTACCGGCGCCAAAATGAGACGACTGCCCGGATCGAGCGCGAAGTCATTTTCAACGACAAAATCCTGGCCAACATGCCGAGCGGCATCGCGTTGGTCGATCCCGAGACGCGGCAGTTCCTCCAAGCCAACGAGGCCTTTGGACAAATGGCGCGACGCTTTGGAAATCTCTCTCCGGAAAAGGAAATGAAAGAGGCGTTCTTCCATGAAGTGGGCATCGCGCCACCCGAAGCGATCGAGAAAGTGCTCTCGTTCGGGACTCCCTTCCAACTAGTCGAGCAGCCACTCGTCGATCATGCCGGCATCACCAATTTCGTGAACGTGAATCTCCTGCGCCTGCAGGATTCCAAGCAGACCGTGCAAGGCGTGCTCTTTCTGGTCGAAGACAAAACCCGCGACGTCCGCTTACGGCAGGAGCTGATCGCGGCGAATGCGGCGAAGGACCAGTTCCTCGCTCTCCTCTCGCACGAGCTGCGCAACCCGCTCTCCCCTGTCATCGCGATGGTCGGCGAACTCGAGGCGCGCACGCCGGATGATCCGGAATTGCGCCAACCTCTCGCCGTCATCCGGCGCAACGTCGAATTGGAAGCCCGTTTGATCGATGATCTACTCGACGTCACCCGGATTTCCAAGGGCAAGCTGCAGCTCAGTTTCGAGGTCACCTCGATTCACGAAACACTGGAGCGCGCCTATGAAATTTGCCGGGAAGATATCTTGCAAAAGCAACTGCGCTTTGAGTTCCAGCTCCGGGCGGAACACAAGTATGTTAACGGCGATCCGGCCCGGCTCCAGCAAGTCTTTTGGAACCTGATCAAGAATGCGGTGAAATTTACGCCGACGGGCGGCACCATCGTGGTCGAGACCTCTAATCCGAGTGAGGACCGCATCGCCATCCGCACGATCGATTCCGGGATCGGGATCGAGCCGGGGAAGATCGAGAAAGTCTTTAATGCCTTCGAACAGGGGCAGAGCTCGATCACGCGGAAGTTCGGCGGCCTCGGTCTCGGGCTGGCCATTTCCAAGGCGATGGTGCGAGCACACGGCGGGACGATTTCCGTTGAGAGCGGCGGTCCCGGGAAGGGCTCGGTTTTCAGCGTGGTTCTCAATACCGTGGCGACACCAGAAGAGGCCAGGCCCCCCGTCGCGCAGGTCTCGCCTAACGACGGGGTAGACCAGCGCCCGACCCGCAAAGGCCATCTCCTCGTAGTGGATGACCATCAGGACACCTGCATAGGAATGAAGATGCTGCTCGAGCGCCGCGGCTACCAGATCACGCTCGCTCACACCGCGGATCAGGCGATCCAGAAGGCGCAGACGGAGAAGTTCGATCTTCTCATCAGCGACATCGGGTTGCCCGATCGCAGCGGTTACGAACTGATGAAGGAATTGAGCGCAAAAAATTCGCTGCGCGGAATC
>JBDTCM010000084.1:0-6078 GCA_039923575.1 Chthoniobacterales bacterium | reverse complement strand
CGATACGACTACCAGCAACCGCGGTTACGGCGCGGTCAATATGTTCCTCAGCTCGAAAATCCCGTTTCGCTGCAAGTTGACCAATACCCAATGAGAATAAATCATCATCAAGATAGTCGCCTCGCGGGCAATACCCTCATCGTCACCATCATCACCCTGGCGATCGTCGGTGTGTTTATTGATCTCGCCATGCAGTATACCAACTCCATCGGCCGCAACGTCCGGCGCAGCCTGCTCCTGCGGCAGGCGACCAACATCGGTGATGCTAGTACCGAAATGGCCTTCTCGGCCTGGCGCGCCATCTGCCGCAGCAACCAAACGAAAGTTTTCGCGCGCAGCGATTTCGATAACGAAATTCCCACGCCTACCCCGGGGAATTTTCCAGGCGTCTCGCAGTATACCCTCACTAACTACGCCATCTATCCGCTCGATTCCAACTGGAACACCAAAACGACCGCCGCAGCCACTCCCGCTGCCATCGCCGGGACCAGTAGCGGCGATCGCAGCTACTACTACCTTGCGACCGCCGACGTAGTCATTCCCACGCTTGCCACCACCGCCGGCAACCTGAGCAACCCGAACGATCTCCACAACGTCGTCGCCCGCGTCCGCAGGGTTTTCCAGAAGCAAGTCCTTTCGCTCTGGCGCTACGCCATCTTCTACACCGACGACATGGAGATCCATCCCGGTGCTCCCATGGTGGTGAACGGCGACGTCCATACCAATGGCAACCTTTACACCGGGCACGATACCCTCACCCTGAACGGCAATACCACCTACGTTGATTTATGGTCGATCGGTTTCATGCCTGGCGACAGCCAGCATCCCGAGACTCCGACCAGCCCTCATTGGGCCCCCGGACAGCCGCCAACCACCAGCCAGGCGCAGCAGCCCTACGGCGTTGTTCTGGATGACTACCATGTCTTGATTGATTATACGACGTCATCGACTCCTCTCGATCCCTACCGGTTCCAAACCCAGGCCGGCGTCGTCATCACGGTCGACGCAACGAACAAGGTCAAGATCTACAATGCTGCCGGCACAGATATCACCAATGCCACCACCGGCGTGGATAAAACAATGTCCACGGCCGTCAAAGGCGCCATCACAACCAACCAGACGATTACGGACAATCGGGAAGGAGCCACCACCGGCAATGCCAGCATCCGGCTCGCTACTCTCGACGTCGGCGTTATCACCAACTCCATTAACAGCGGCGGCTTTGGCAGCGCCTTCAACGGCATCGTTTACATTGCTGACATCAGCGCCGGGTCCACTGGCCTAACGAACAAGCGCGGCATTCGGCTGAAAAACGGCGGCAAACTCCCCAATGGCAGCAACGGCGCTTCTGGCCTCACCGTCGCCAGCGCCAATCCTGTTTATGTCCAGGGCGATTACAATACCGGCACCGTAGGCGCGACTCAGCCGCCGTCTAACTCCGGCGATCCGACGCAGCCCACCGTCGCAGGTTATACCCGCCAGCCCGCCGCCATCATTGCCGACGCCGTTAACATCCTTTCCAACTCATGGGTCGATTCGCTCTCTGGGACCGTGCCCGCGGCGAGCAGCACCACAGTCAACGCCGGCATTATCTCGGGCATCGTCCCATCCGGCAGCGGCTATTACAGCGGCGGGGTCGAAAACTTCCCGCGCTTTCTCGAAAACTGGTCCAGCAAGACACTCACCTATTACGGCTCCATGCTCGAACTGTATGGCAGCCAGCAAGGCATCGGCCATTGGGGCGCGGCCAGTGTCTACAGCCCGCCCAACCGCGCCTGGTATTTCGACACCAACTTCCTCTCCAAGCCGCCCCCGGGCGTCCTCGCCTCCTACGACTACATTCGCTCGCGTTGGTACATGCAATAAAGGGCGGTTCTCCCGAGGGTGGGAGAGTTCCGAAATCCTTCTGCGCTTGGGATCGAAACGCTTTTCGAATTCGCACCGCCGCCGCCCGCTACTCCCAGTGCAGACTGAAGAGGCTGCCGCGAAATGCGCGTTGCAGCGCGTCAAAATCCGCTTTCCGCGCCACCAACCGCGCGCGCATTTGCGTCTGACCCATATTCGCGAAGAGCACGCTCACCGCGTAGTCCTGGCCGAAATAAGAATAGTTCGCCGTGATCGAGTAACTTGGTTGTTGATTGACCGCGACCGGGTTTTGCTCCTCGAGCACCACCTTGGCGTTCTGCGCCTCGCCCGGGATTGATCCGAGCACGACCTGCCGCAAAGCAGCAGCCGTCAATTCGTCAAGGGTTTGCGGCGACGGCAGCGCCACCTGCTCGATCGTCGCCTGGGCCTGCGAGATGCCTGGCGGCGTCAGTTTGAGCTGGGCCGCGCTCCCGGTGAAGGTCCAGTTGCGGGGCTGCTCGTAGGTAATGGTATGACCATCCTGATGAAAAGTGAGCTGTGGAAAGACAACGTTTTCGAGCACTCGCTGGCTGCTCGTCGGGGTGAAATCGATTGGCCCAGCCGCGCACGGCAGGACGACGCTGGAAGCAAGAACCGCGGAGAATAAGATTCGCATATGAAGGAATCGCCGGCCCGGTTTGCCAGGAAGCGACGGTTAGCTTTGAAAAAGCAGGTCACATGCCGCCATGGCCCGGATGCGGCGATCCAGGTTGCGCCCGCTTTTCTCTTGTCGGCGTGCGCAACTTCGTTACCTTGCCTCTCCCGCGCCCCGGGCGGTCGCCCCGCGGGTCGCTCCTTTTATGAATACTGGTAATATTGTCCAAGTCATTGGTCCCGTCGTCGACGTGGACTTCGCCGCCGCCGAAAAACTTCCCGGCATCTACCACGCGCTCGAGATCGAGTTCGAAGTGAATGGCAACCCGACCAAGCTCACTCTCGAAGTGCAGCAGCATCTCGGTGAAAAGTGGGTCCGCTCCATTGCGATGTCATCGACCGAAGGTCTCAAGCGCGGCATGCCCGTGACGGACACCGGCGGCCCGAACACCGTCCCGGTGGGCGAGGGGACGCTGGGCAGAATCTTTAACGTCACCGGCGACCCGGTCGATAATCGCGGGCCGGTTTCTTTCACGAAGGGCGGAAAAGTCGGCGCGTTCGGTGGCGCGGGCGTCGGCAAGACGGTCGTGATTCTCGAGCTCATCAATAACATTGCGAAAAACCACGGAGGCTTCTCCGTTTTCGCCGGGGTAGGCGAGCGTTCGCGTGAAGGCAACGATCTTTACACGGAAATGAGCGAGGCCGGCGTCATCGATCAGAAGGACCTGAGCAAATCGAAAGTCGCGCTCGTTTACGGGCAGATGAACGAACCTCCCGGCGCGCGGCTCCGTGTCGCGCTCAGCGCGCTCGCCATGACGGAATACTTCCGCGACGAACGCAACCAGGACGTGCTTCTTTTCATCGACAACATCTTTCGTTTTTCGCAAGCGGGCGCGGAGGTTTCGGCATTGTTAGGCCGAACGCCCTCCGCGGTCGGCTATCAGCCCACGCTCGCCGCTGAGATGGGCGATTTGCAGGAACGCATCACCTCAACCAACAAAGGCTCGATCACTTCCGTCCAGGCGGTTTACGTCCCGGCAGACGATCTCACCGATCCGGCCCCGGCAAACACTTTCGCGCACTTGGATTCGACCATCGTGCTCGAACGCTCCATCGCCGAGCTCGGTATTTATCCGGCGGTCGATCCGCTCGCTTCGACCTCGAAAGCGCTCGCGCCCGAGATCGTGGGCGAAGAGCATTACGCGGTCGCGCGCGGCGTGCAGAAAGTGCTCCAGCGCTACAAGGATTTGCAGGACATCATCGCGATTCTCGGCATGGACGAGCTCAGCCCGGAAGACAAGTTGACCGTCTTCCGCGCGCGCAAAATCCAGCGTTTCCTCAGCCAGCCGTTCCACGTCGCCGAGGTTTTCACCGGCACCGCCGGCCAGTATGTTTCGATTGCCGAAACCGTCCGCGGCTTCAAAGAAATTCTCGACGGCAAACATGACGATGTCGCCGAGCAGAATTTCTACATGAAGGGCGGCATCGACATGATCAAGGACTAACGATGGCGCGCACGCTGCGATTGGAAATCGTGACCCCGGAGGCGAAAGCCTACTCCGAGGATGTCGACATGGTTGTGCTCCCCGGCATGGACGGCGAGCTCGGCGTTTATCCGCAGCACGTCCCAGTGCTGACCACAATCAAGCCCGGCGAACTGCGTATTTTCAAGGGCGGCAATGCGACTTCGCTCGCGGTCGGCGAGGGTTTTGCGGAAATCACCGGCGACGCCGTTTCCGTCCTCACCGACATGGCGCTGGAATCTTCCGCGATCGATGAAGCCACCGCGGAAGCAGCGGTTGCACGCGCGCAGGCGGCGATGAAAGACGATCTTGGTTCCGAAGAAGTCGCGGCCGTGCAGGCCTCGCTGCAAAAGGCGCTCGCCCAGTTGCACGTCAAGCGCCGGCACCGGCACTAGAAACTCGTTAGGCCAAATTCGGCCGACGAAATGCAAACGCCAGACGCGCTCGGAATCATCGCCGGCAGCGGCGTATACCCGCTCCTCCTCGCCGATGCCGCCCGCGTTGCCGGGGTGAAAAAAATCATCGTCGCCGCCTTCAGCGACGAAACCTCGCCCGACATCACCAACCGCGCCGACGAGATCGAATGGCTGCGCGTCGGTCAGCTCGGCAAGCTGCTCACTTTCTTCCGTGGCGCGAACGTGCGCCACGCCATCATGGCCGGGCAGATTGCCCCCGGCAATCTCTTCAGCCTGCGTCCCGACTTTAAAGCGATGTTCCTCCTCGCCCGCCTCAAAGAGCGCAACGCCGAGTCGATCTTCGGCGCGATCGCCGATCAACTGGTCGAGAACCAGGTCGAATTATTGCCGGCCACGACTTTTCTTGATCACCTTCTCGCGCCGACTGGTCACATCGCCGGGCCGAAACTGAAGGAGCGCGAGGAAGAAGACATCACCTTTGGTTTCGGGATCGCCAAACAGCTCAGCGCGCTCGACGTGGGCCAGACGATCGTGGTGAAAAATGGCACCGTCCTCGCGGTCGAGGCCTTTGAGGGCACGAACGAAGCGATCCGTCGTGGAGCCTCGTTAGGCAAAAAGAACGCCATCGTGATCAAGGTGACCAAACCGAATCAGGACATGCGTTTTGACGTGCCCGTGATCGGCACCGAGACGTTGCGCGTGGCGAGCGAAGCAAAAGTGCGCGCCATCGCGGTTGAGGCCGGCCGCACCCTTCTCCTGGAAAAAGCCGCGCTCAGCGACCTGGCCGACCGCTCCAAGATTTCTCTCGTCGGTCGATAGGCGAAGGAGATCAGCTTCCTCGTTGCAAATCGGCGGTGGTGACTCGAAAATCGGATTCTCCCACGGGGTCTTAGCTCAGTTGGTAGAGCGCCTCAATGGCATGGATTACTGGCCTAGTATTCCCATTTCTTCCCACCTGATCCCAAGCTCATTTACGAGGGGAAACGGAGAAAGAGCCGGAATCTCAAACTGTCCCAAATGACCCCAAAATGAGGCGTCGGTGGATAAAAACGGTGGATAAAGGACGGTCAACCGGGCAGGGGAGTCGGAAGGCTTAATTTACGGCTATTTCGCTTCCGATCGTCTTCGCCGTTTGTAACCAAATTTCAACGGCCACCTTCGGCGAAAGAGGAGCTTGCTTTCGTGCGCTTGGCGAAGGCTCCTGCCTCGTCGCGCTCAAAGGGGTTGATGGTGCGGTAGCTGACGTGACCGCTCGGCTCGGCCAAAAGCGACATCAAATTTTGTCGTAAACAAACCCGTTGCCTTCGCGCAGCAGGCATTATAATTGCTGTAACTACCATACCGAGATATTCCTCGTATGGTTTTGCCGCGCTTCTTCACGATCCTTTTCACCTTGGCAGGTTTGCTGATCCCCTGCGGAGTCGAAGCCTCGCAATCGGTTAACCTGACGTGGCAAGCCAATCCTCCGGGCGAGGACGTTGCAGGGTATCGGGTCTACTTCGGAACCAACAGCGGAAATTACACCCAAACACAGGAGGCGTCGGTGCCGTCTTCGACGGTTTCTGGTCTGACTGAGGGTGTCATCTATTACTTTGCCGTGACAGCGTTCAACTCGCAGGGAGTGGAAGGTCCCTACTCGC
>JBDTCM010000083.1:0-7692 GCA_039923575.1 Chthoniobacterales bacterium | reverse complement strand
CGCGCCGGCGCCGTCCCGGCGGGAACGTAAATGCGGGCCGCGAACCCGAAGAGGGCCGCGACATGCGCGACGGCTCGCCCGTGATTCCCGTCGGTCGCCGTCGCGAGCGTGAGGGGGCGCATCGGCGCCAAACGTTCGGCCAGTTCGTCAATTGTCTGAAAGGGTTCCAGAATTCCGGAGGGACTCGCCGCGGCGAGTCCAGGACGTGCAGAAGCACGTCCCTCCGCTTGGGCTGCTCGCGCCGCAAGGGCGCGATAAACCGCCCATGATGCACCCAGAATCTTGAACGCAGGCAATCCGAGTCGACTCGACTCATCTTTCACCAGTACCTGTCCGATCCTTAGTAAGCGCGCGAGCTCGGGAGCGTCGCGCAGCGGCGTGGGTTCATAGCCGGGAAGACGGCGATGAAAGTCAATCGGCGCGCGCGTCGGTCGCGCTGCCTCTTGCTCGCGCCCGCCGGGTTGATTGAGAAAAAATCGCGCCTTCATTCTTGTCGCGCCGACACCTTACTTGTGCCGAACCGCGAAGCAGCGGAAGAAATAAGGTGCACGGGTCATTTCGTTTCGTGCGGATTTTCGGGATCGAGATCAAGATCCGCATAACGACAACCGGATGGACGCGCCGAACAAGCAGGAGATCATCGATAGCACGATCCCGCCAGCCAATCCCCTCGAGTCAGCCATTCTGATGACGCTGAATCCGGAGGCCTACACGGCGATTGTGCGCGGGGTCAACAACACCACGACCTTGGAGTTGCGCAATCCGGATGGATCGATCCTGGCGAGCAACGACAACTGGCGTGAAACTCGGGAAGCGGAAATCATCGCGACGACCGTGCCGCCGACTGATGACCTGGAGTCAGCCATCGTGACGACGCTTCCGCCTGACGGCTATACCGCGATCGTGCGGGGCGCGAACGGAACCACTGGGGTCGCCTTGGTCGAAGTCTACGCGCTGGCGCCCGTCCCATAATCCTCAGGCAAAGCAGACTGGTCATCGGCAAAATGGCGGATCTCCACAGCGCGGCTCGTTAGGCTAGAGTCCGGATCATTTTCCGCCCGTTACCGTGTAGCCCTCGACGCGCAGGTCTTCCGCGAGTTCTTTCTCCATCTGCGCTGCGGCTTCGAACGGCATCGGGTTCAGATGCTCGTAGAGTTCGGGCAACAAGCGGAGCCCATATTTCTCCACTACCCACGACGATTTGTAGCCGTGTTTGTGATTCTCGAACCGGTGTTCGACTGGGAGCCCTGTCATCCCAACGTAAACGCAAGGCTTCGCCGGATCGCGTTGCGGATTCAGCCTGACGATCGACGGATGTTGCCGGACCGCCGCATCGAGCAAAATCACGTAGACGTTGTAGTGAAACCTTTCTGAAGCCGGCATCTTTGCAGCCTACAAGCCATCTCAGAAAGGGTCCTACGCAAAACTGTCATCCCGATCCGCCGCAGGACGGAGAGGGACCTCCCATCTGGAAGCCAGTCGTCTGAGAGGGAAGAAAGGGTCAAATTGCAGGTGTGGGGTCCCTCTCCGCGCTCCGCCGGATCGGGACGACAAGGCGTCGGGCGGCGCTTTCTATTTCCTGGCCGCGCCCGCTTTTTTCAACGCCTTCTGCGCGACGCGACTCACGAAGACGGTGACCGCGATGGGGGCGAGCAGACCGATTCCGAGAAAAGTCCACTCCAACGGACTATGTCCGTTCTTCCGGCCGCCCAAGCCCGCCTGCCCGATCACCCCGAGCTAAACGTAGAGGAGGGTGCCGGGCAGCATGCCGAGAGCAGACGCGATCAGATAAGGCCAAAAGTCGATCGAGCTGATGCCGTAAAAATAATTGCTGACCTTGAACGGGATGAGCGGGCTGAGACGGAGAAGACCGACAATCTTCCAGCCTTGCTTGCCGATGGCTTCATCGATTGTTCCGAATTTCTTGTTCTTCTCCGCCAGTTTTTCGATTCGCGCGCGCAAGAGATAGCGCGCGACGAGAAAGGCGAGGGCCGCGCCTAACGTTGCCCTGGCCAGCGCGACCACGGTGCCACCGGCAACTCCGTAAACCAGGCCCGCCGCGATGGTGAAGAATTCGCCCGGGAGAAAAAGGACCGCGGCGAGCGCATAAACACCGATAAAGATGAACGCACCTGCGATCCCGAGATGGCGAATCCAGTCAGTAAAAGTCTTGACCCACTCCGCGACCGGCAAAAGGGAGATGACGACCGTCAGGAGGATCAGCCCCAGTCCGAGCGCGATCCATTTCCATAATTTTCGGAGCCAGTTCACGTTGCAGGCGCCGCCCTGTAGACGTCTCCTTCTGGGAGACGCGGGTTTTGGCGTGGCCGCAGAGAGAAAATTCTCTTAGCGAGCAGCACGTCCTCCCGCGCTTCGCAGAGCGAAGCGTCTACAATCCCCATTTTCTTCCCCTGCGATAGAGCCATCCAGTGATTCTACGCGCGCGCGGCGTGAGCCGCTTCTTATTGAACTTCTCCGCTGCTTTCAACACCAGGCTGGCAAAGGTCGGGTAGGCGTAGATCGTCTCGGCAATTTTTTTCAAGCCGATGCTGTGTTTCAGCGCGAGGACAAATTCATGAATCAATTCGCCCGCGATCTCGTCGCTCTCGCGCCTAACGAGGACGCGGGCGAAGCCTTCCGGCGTCCGTTCCAGCACCGCGTCAGTTGTAGCCGGGGTCGTTGACCCCGGGGGACACACGTGCGACGGCGCCCAGAACCGGGGTCAGCGACCCCGGCTACAACATCAGCAGGCGATCGCGTGCCGGCGACAAACGCCGGAGAGCAATTCCCAGAGCGCCGACAGAATGCGCTCGGCGGCCGCACTCATGGCGGGAGCGTTTTGCGCAGTGATGTTCTGCTCCAGCAAGGCCCGCTCGGTCGCGGCGTGTTCCTTGTCCGCTTCGATGTGGACGCTGAAATAGCGGTAGGTCTCCGGGTCGTTGAATTGGTAATGCTTCACGAGCCCATCGATTTTCGATTCCGAGACCGCCGGGATCTGGCTTTCGTAGGCGTAAAGGGCGGCGAGGCCCTCCGCGATCTCGCCCTCGCGGCAAACGGAGCGGAAGGTTGCGATCAGCTCCGCCGTTTCCGGCCAGGCTTCGGTGTTCTCGAGTTCGTTAGGCGAGACGCCGAGCGCAGCGGCGAAATTGCGCCAGAGCTGCGGATGATTCGGATCGCCCGCCTCTTCGTCGATCAGGTTGGCGAGCAACTGGCGGCGCGTCGACTGATCGTCGCAGCGCGCGTGCACGGCCGAGAGATAGGTCGGGAAAGCAGCGACGTGCTGATAATACTGGCAGGCGTAATCGGTCAGCGTTTCCCGGCGCAATTCACCGCGCGTCCAGGCGAGGTAAAACGGATGAGTCAGAAGATGACGGGCGGCGATTTGTTCGTCGAGGCGATCAAGATAGGCGTTCATAAGTTTCCAGAGGTTTTAGGCGATCCGGGCGCGGTTGGCAAAGATGATTCGGGTCGGCCCCGAAGAAATATTGTCCGGTCAGGAGCAGGTCACGCCAGGTCGTGCGGAGCGCGCCTTTGTCGACAAAGCGCCGCGCCGAAGAGTAGACCGGCGGAGTCAATGTGACGGTCTTGCCGCGTGCGCGCAGCCGTCGGGAAAAATCGAGGTCTTCAAAAATCGGAAAATCGAGAAAACCGCCGAGCTCTACAAAAATATCGCGCCTAACGAAAATTGCCTGGTCGCCAAGATGCCAACCAAAGAGACGATTGCGCAGCGCGGCCAGCCGCGCGGTCAGGGCGAGGGTGAGGGAAGGCGAACGATAACGCCGGCTGAAGGCGCCCCCGATCGCGTCGACGATTTTCGTGAGCGCGCCGGCGGGAAGGAGCGTATCGGCATGCAGAAAAAGCAGGATGCGCCCGCGCGCCTCGGCCGCGCCCGATTCAGCTGCCGCGCGCGATGCCGTTGCGGATGGGAAAGGAGACGACAGCCGAGTGCTTCCGCCAGCGCGCGCGTCCCGTCTTCGCTGGCCGCGTCCACAATAATGATTTCGTTAGGCTCGCCTTGGATCTGGGCGAGACATTGGGGCAGCTCGTCCGCTTCGTTCGTGACCGGAATGATGACGGAAATTTCGGGGTCGCCTTGCATTGGTCGTGGCGGCGTGGCGGATATTGGAGCCGGGATCGGTGATCCCGGCCGCTCTGGCGCGCGGCCGTGTCCACCCTCGCCGGGATCACCGATCCCGGCTACAACGTTTAGTGCCCCAACGGTGTCGTCACGCTCGTCCCTGACGGCGGCGTGAATTGAAAGTTCGCGGGATCGATCGCGGCGCGCGACTCATTGCTGTAAACGGTCACGATATGATCGCCGTTCGGCTGGATCATTTCCGTTCGCTGCACCTGCAGGTCGCCGTTCATCTGGATGTTGAAAGTCTGGAGGAGCCGCTTGAGCGACGGATTGCGGGGAGCGAGTTGGAGCTCAAAGCCATTTTCCAGCTTGCGCGCGCTGATGTGATAGTTGTTCTCGACGTTTTCGAGGTTGAGGGCCGCGGTCAGGGCGGCGATGCCGGCATCGAGCGGGGAATGTTTGCCTAACGAGTAGTGCTCGGCCGACTGGAATTTCGGATAGTAAATCCAGAGTTGCGAACCATCGCTCACCGTCACGCTGGGCGAGTTGCCCTTCACTTCCCGCCGGAACTTGTTCGGCTTTTGGAACCAGACCTTGCCCGAGCTGCTGATCGGTTTCTTCATCAGGTGCACGTCTTTCTGCTCCTGAAAATCCGCCTGCACCTGGGGCGCGCTGGTGCGCTTTTCACGAATGCGCTCGAGCAGCACCTTGACGTCGTTAGGCGCGAGCGGTTCGGCCGAAATGGCCGTCGTCAGGGCGGAGCACAAGATGAGTGGGAGAAAAAGAAAGCGGTTCAGAATCATCGCGGTGGAAAAGGAATGCGTGGTTTGACGGCCCGCGCAAAGAAATAATCGATCCGCGCGAGGACTCCGGGGAGCACAGGCCGCCGGCCTGTCGTTCGCGGTGGCTCGCCACGAACCGGCGCGGGGCGGACCTGCGGTATGACGCAGCGCTGTCGTCCTTCGGAGCAAGCGCGTGTTGCGCTGCGCGCAAATGCATTCGGCCGGCGGCCAAACGCGGACAGGCCAGGGGCCTGTGCTCCCTGACCAGAAAAGCTGCGACCGGCGCTATTGGCGTCGCTTCGGTTTCGCCGCCGCCGCGGCGGGCAGGGTGAAGAAGATGGTGGCAAATAGACTCCACGCCAGCCCGATTGCGCAGGCCACGCCGAGACCGCTCAAGGTCGGATTGTTGGCCAAGCCTAACGAACCAAAACCGGCGATCGCGGTCAGCCCGGCGAGCGCGACCGGTTTCAAGACGCCGGCCACGTCGTGCTCGATCTCGCGTGCTTTTTGCCAGACGAGCAGGACGTAAATGCCGTAATCGACGCCGATCGCGAGAACGAGCCGGAAAGCGAGGACGTTGAGCAGATTGAGCGGGATGTGGACGAGCTTCATCGTCGCGATCATCGCGCCGATGGCGAGCGCGAGGGTCAGGATTTGGATCAACCAGAGCTTCCAGTCGCGGTAGAGAAGAGCGAGGAGCGAGGCGTCGAAAAAAGCCATCAGGGTGCTGATCAAAATGAGTTGGCCGTGCGACCAGGGAATGAGGTCGGTGAGGGTGAAACTCCAGCCCGAGAGCGTCAAGGGCACGCCCGGCACGGGCAGTTCGCGTTCCAGCATTTCCTTTTGCTCGTGGGTTTCGACCGGCTTGTTCGTCGTCACGAAGCCAACCGTGAGGAGCGGATCGTGCGCGAAATAGCGGTCGACCAGAAACCACCAGCTCGACGAGAGCGGCAACGCCTTGCGCCAATCTGGGATTGGCTGCGTCCCGCGCGCGACGGCTTCGAGTTGATCGAGCAATTTGAAACCCGGCGCGAAAGCTTCCTGGCTGAAACCTTCGCGCGCAATGGTTTCTTCCAACGCCTGACGGGTCGCGGCGAAATCAATCGTTCCGAGACGAAGCCGATTCTGTTCGATCATCGCGGGGGAAAGAGCGAGCGCCGCCGGGGTGGAAAAACTCTTGATCTGGCCGGCCGCTTCCAGCTTCCGCCAATGCGCCTCGAGCTTCTGCCAGTCGGCGTGCAGTTGCTCCTCGTTAGGCGCGCGCACGATCCCGATGACCGGTTCCCAGCGCGTCGGCATTTTGGCCATGATCGTTTTGAGTGCGTAACCGGCATCGCTCGATTTCGGCTCCATCGAATGGGTGCTGGCGTCGAAGACGAGGGGCGGCCGCGGTGAGACCGCAACCGCGAAGAGCAGGAGCAGAAGAGACAGCGCCAGCCAAAGGATCAGCCCGGGCGCCCGGAGCGTGCGCCGGACATATAGCCTAACGAGGACCAGAATCCAATCGTGCCGCGGCGGAAGCGAATGTTCCCGGATGAAAAGGAAGAAAACGCTCGTCATGAGGAGGGCGGCGACGAGGATGCCGATCGCAATGAGCACGCCGAGCTGGGTGAAGCCGCCCGAGCCGGCGAGGAGGAGCGCAAGGAAACCAACCGCCGTTGTCAGCGCGCCGAAAAAAATCGCGCGTCCGAGTTTCGCGACCGCTTCTTCGATCGCCGGGGTGTGGGCGAAGCCTTCGTTGCGCGCCTGTTGGTAGCGGCCAAAAATCAGGATCGCGAAGTCCACTCCCAGACCGATCAGGATGGCACACATCCCGATCGTCACCATGTTGAGCTCACCGAAGATGAGGAGCCCGGCCGCGAGCGCGACGAGGCAGCAGAGAAGCAACGAAAAACCCATTCCAACCAGCGGCAGCCAGCGGTGAAAGCCAACATAAAAAACGCCGCCGACGAGCAGGATCGACCCGAGCAGGGTGACAACGATGTCGTGGCGCATGCTGAGCGAAATTTCCGCGACGTATGCCGAGCGCCCGGTCACCAGCACTTCGAGCGGAGCCGCGCCCTCCCAGCCTTCACTCGCCCGGGCGCGGAAGGCGTTCACCTTTTTCATCAGGGCCTGGCAATCGAAGGCGCTGATCGACGGCTGTTTGGTGACGGCGAGAAAGATGCGCGCGGTGCGGTCGGCGGAAGTAAGCGGTTGATCCTGCTCGAGTGCGGCGTTGCCCGCGAATGGTTTCAGGGCCGGCGCGATTACGCCTAACGGATCGAGCTGGAGCTCAAACTCCGGACGGGGTGAGCCAGCCTCGATTTCCTGATGGAGCCGGGCGAGGCGGGCCTGCAACTTCTCCGGTTGCAGGACGGCGACGGTCGCGGCGAACGCGGCCGGATCAAGATTGAGAAGGAGGGGAACGGCGATGGCCTGCAGATCGTGGATGGCCTCGGGCGATTCCATCGGCGAGCCGCCGAGGACGCGTGTATTCCACGGTTGTTGGCGGAGGCGCTCCGCAAAGGTCGGTGCGAATTCCTCCAGTTTGTCGACGTCGTTAGGCTGACAGACGAGCGCGAAAGTCAGCTCGCGGGTCTGGGCAAATTCGCTGTTATAAACTTTCAGTCCCTGAACCGACTCGAATTTTCCCGGGAGCAGGTTGAGCACCTCGGTGTCGAGGGTGAGGCGGGTGACGAGGACGTAAAGGCTGAGCGCGGCGATGAACGCGACCGCGCACCAGACGAGGCCGCGGCGTTCGGTGACGAGACGGGCGATGACCTTCGAGTACGACATCAGCGACCGCCGGGGTCAGAACGCGAAGGTAAAACGGTCGGGCCCGACGGTCTG
>JBDTCM010000082.1:0-10870 GCA_039923575.1 Chthoniobacterales bacterium | reverse complement strand
GCTTATTACGATTATAGAGATTATGAACCCGGCCACCAGGCCCGGTTTGCACCGATGAAAATCCTTAACCGTGACTGCGCTGAGTTCCTGGTCATCGACGATGACCCGGCCATCACCAGATTCCTCGCCACCTACCTGAAACAACACGGCCACACCTGCGCCACTTTGACGGAAGGATTCCAAACCGCCGCCTGGCTCGAGCAGCATGACTGCGAAGTGGTCGTGGTCGACCTGAACATGCCGAAGGTGGATGGCATTTCCCTCATCACCTACGTCCGCGAGATCCAGCCAGACCTGCCGATCATCGTCTTTACCGGAGTCGGCTACGATGAGGAGAAAATGCACGCCGCTTTGCGTGCCGGAGCGAACGGTTACGTGAGCAAGAATCTGCCGATCGAACAACTTTACTGTGTCCTTTCGCGAGTCCTCGCGACGTGCCGGCAGCGGGTGCGTCGTGAGGCGCTCGCACGGGTCCGCCCCGCTCTGCTCGGCGCCGCCTGACCACGCCTAACGAGAGCGGCTTTCGCGCAAGAGATCGCGCAAGCCTTCGGGCGAGAGCGTCTCGGCGCCGCTGGCGCTGGCCGTTTCCTGCTCGAGATAATCGCCCGTCGCCACGACGAGGTGGAAGCGTTCGGCATATTTGCTCGCCAGGCGCTCGATGATCGTGTCGGCCGTTTGCCCGACGCGCGAATAAAAAATCTGGATCTCGCCCGGCTCCGCTTCGTGCGAGACGGTGGACCCGCGGCCATCGAAAACCACCACGACCTTCGTCCCGCTCCAATCCTGGTAGTCGCGCAGTTGCTTGATCAGCGCCTCGCGCGCGAGGGAAGTGCGGCGATCATGCAGCACGCGCAGCTCGGGCCAGGCGAAGATGATGCTGTGGCCATCGACCAAAAGATATTGCGGGCGCACCGGTCACGATAGAACTGCGGGTGCGCCCCGATCAACCCGGGCCGGCAACCCAGTTTCTAGGAGGCGGCCGGAGCCGTTTTCCTGGCGCGGGATTTCGCCGCCGGCCGGCGCGGTGCCTTGGCCGCCGCCCGCTTGCGTTCGACATAAGCTTTCCGGCGCTTCCGCTTGACTGTGACTCGGTGTTGTTGACCCATGAGGCAGTTGCTATAGGCCGGAAGGGCAGGCGGCGCAATTTGGAATCGCGGCAGGCGGCGGCGCGCCGGGGGCCGTCGTTTTCACGCCGCACGAGAAATTCCTTGAATTGGGTATTGCCATCTTGCGGTGGACCCGTCTAAATCACTCCTCGCCATTGTGTCCGTCGCCGCCCTAACTCAGCCACCTGCTGTCATGCCGAAAATATTGATTGGGATTTCCGCCGTTCTCATGACCCTCTCGCTCCTCTTCGGATTCTTGAACACGAGCAAGGTCAAGGACTTGCGCAACGACATCGTCACCACCACCTCGGCGCGCGACATCGCCGAACGGTCGCGGATGGCAAGTGAAAAGAAACTAAAGGCGCGCGAGACCGACTTCACGGCGGCGACCAGCAAAGCGACCGCGGCGGAAGCGAAAGCCGCCAGTGTCGAAGCGGACCTGACCAAGGCGCAGAACGAAAAAGCCGAGATGGAGTCCAAGCTCCAGGCGAGCGACGCCCAGGTAGCCGCTCTCCAGAAACAAGTGGCGGACGCAACTATTGGCGGCGTGCCAGGTTCGCCCGGCGCCGTTTCGCCTAACGAGATGAAGGCGCAGCTCGATGACAGCAAGAAGCAGCTCGTAGCGGCCGAAGAGGAGAAGGCCGTGCTGGCCGACAAGGTGAAAGAGGCGCAGGATCGTGTGAGCGCGATCGAGGCGGACAAAAAACGGCGCGAATCCGGCATCAACCCAGCCGGCGTGCACGGAACGATCCTCGCCGTCAACCAGGCCTACAACTTTGTCGTCCTGAGCATGGGCGATCGACAGGGCGTGGTCCCGAATTCCGAGATGCTGGTCATGCGCAGTGGCGCGCTCATTGGTAAAATCCGAATCTCCTCGGTTGAACCGACCGCTTCGATAGGCGATATCATCACCAACAGCCTGGCGCGCGGCGTCCAGGTGCAGCCTGGAGATATCGTCATTTATGCTGGCAACACCAATTCCTAGTTTCAGGATTCGTCCTTTCCTCCCAATTTTGCTTTTGGCGGGAACCCTGGTTTCATGCGCGACCGCGCCAAAACAAGCCGCCCTGGTGGGTGATCCCGATGCGCCCCGCGAGTCGAGCATCCCGTGGAACAAGCCGCAGGGATGGGAAGGCACCGCCGGCCTGCCCGCCGGGCTCAGTGGATCGGATGGGGCCAATAATCCCAACAATCCAGCAGGTTACTGATCGTTAGGCGCGGCCCGAAGCCTCAGATCCAAAAACCGGCCGGAATCACGGCGTCCTTGGGCACCACCACGATCCCGTCGCGAATGTAATAGTTGGTGGCGTCCAGGTTCGCGGCCTTGCCTTCGGGCGTGATCACGACCCCGTCGCCGATGCGCGCGTTTTTGTCGATGATCGCGCGGTCGATCACGCAGTTGCGTCCGATGCCGATGGGCGGCAGATCGGGTGACTTCACCGGCGCCTCAAAATGGTCGCCACCCATGATCACGCTGTTGCGAATGGTGGCGCCGCTCCGGATAATGCTGCGGACGCCGATCACGCTGCGTTCGATGTGCGCATCGGAAATAATGCAGCCATCGGAGATGATCGCCTGCCGCAGCGTCGCGCCATTGATCTTGCTCCCGGGCAGAAAACGCGGGTGGGTGTAAATTGGCGCCGTCGCTTCGAAAAAGCTGTATTGCGGTTCGAGATCCGTCAGGTCGAGATTCGCCTCGTAGAAGGCGCGAATGGTTCCGATGTCTTCCCAGTAGCCTTTGAAAATAAAGGCATTCACGTGCCGCTCGCCGATCGCCTGCGGGATGACGTGTTTCCCGAAATCGTCGAGCTCGCTGTCGAGGCACTCGATCAGGACCTGGCGGTTAAAAACGTAGATGCCCATGGAGGCCTGGAAGAGTTCCTCGTCCGGGTTGCTCCCGATCGATTCGAGCAGTTCGCGATCTATTTTTAGTTGATCGAGCACGGCCGCTTCCTTCGGCTTCTCCTCGAAGCGCGTGATCTTGCGGTCGGGTCCGCTCAGCATGACCCCGAAATCTCCCGCGGCCGCGCGTTGCACGGGCGTGGTCGCGAGCGTGATCTCGGCTCCGGAACGGATGTGCTGATGGAGCAGCGTCCGGAAATCCATCCGGTAAAGCTGATCGCCGCTCAGGATGAGGAAATAATCGTAGGGCTGCTCGAGGAAATAACGCAGGTTTTGCCGCACGGCGTCCGCTGTGCCCTGATACCATTGCGCGCCTTCCGGCGTTTGCTGCGCGGCCAGGATGTCGACAAAGCTGCGCGAAAAGTTGTCAAATTTGTAGCTCGCCTGAATGTGGCGATGAAGCGACATGCTGTTGAACTGCGTCAGCACATAGATCGAGCGCAGCCCCGAGTTGAGGCAATTGCTGATCGGGATATCGACGAGTCGATATTTTCCGCCTACCGGGACCGCCGGCTTGGACCGGTCTTTGGTCAGCGGAAACAAGCGCGTCCCCGCGCCGCCGCCCATGATGATGGAGAGCGTACGTTGCGTAGTGCCGGGCGGCAATGCAGGAGTCTGAGGCATATGAAAGAGGTCAGCTTACACCGAATCGCGCGCTCCTACGCAAGCCGATGTTTAGTTCCTTGGCTCGCCGCCTTCCTTGCGCCGGAAGGCCGTCGATGTCACGCTTGCGCCTTACTAAACGATTCAACGTTTTAACGATTTATGAATTAACGGACCTATGTGTGGCATCGTCGGATACGTCGGAAGAGCGGAAGCCGCGCCCATCTTGCTCGATGGTCTGCGCCGGCTCGAGTACCGCGGCTACGATTCCGCCGGGGTCGCAATCGTGGATGGCGATCATATCGAGACGCGCAAGTGTGCCGGCCGCATCGCCGGTCTTTCCCAACTCCTTTCCGAATCGCCCGCGCCCGGCACCTACGGGATCAGTCACACGCGTTGGGCGACGCACGGCAAGCCGACCGATCAGAATGCGCATCCGCATTTCGATGAGAGCGGGAAACTCGCCCTCGTCCACAATGGCGTGATCGAAAATTACCAGCAGATCAAAGAGGCTCTCCTGGCCGAAGGCCCGCATCATTTCGCCTCCGAGACCGATACCGAGGTGCTGGCGCATTTGGTTGGAAAAATTTACGACGACTCCGCCGTCGGCGTGGCCGATCCGCGCCGGCACAAGGCGTTGCTCGTGGAAGCGCTCCGGACCGCGCTGCAACAAGTCATCGGCACCTACGGCATCGCCATTGTGCACGCCGATATTCCCGATTTCATCGTCGGCGCGCGCCGCGGCAGCCCCCTCGTCCTCGGGATCGGGAAGGATGAAAATTTTCTAGCCAGCGATGTGAGCGCGATCGTCGCCCACACTCGCGACGCGGTTTACCTGAATGACTTCGATCTCGTCGCGGTTGAGCGTGACCGGTTTGAGATCAGTTCGCTCGCCGGCGAGCGCGGCAACCACGCCATCAGCAAAGTCGAGTTCTCCGCCGAGGATATCAAGAAAGGCGATTATCCGCACTACATGCTCAAGGAAATCTTTGAGCAGCCCGGCTCCGTCCGCGACGCGATGCGCGGTCGCCTCAGCCTCGAAGAATGTTCCGCCAAGCTCGGGGGTTTGAACATGACCCCGGCGCAACTGCGCGACGTCGGCCGGGTCGTCCTGACCGGCTGCGGGACCGCGCTCCACGCCGGAATGGTGGGCGAATATTTGATCGAGCGAGTCGCGCATCTGCCGGTGGAAGTGGAATACGCGAGCGAGTTCCGGCATCGCAACACGCCCATGACGGGCGACACCCTCGTCTTCGCCATCAGCCAGAGCGGCGAGACTGCCGACACGTTAGGCGCGCTCCGCGAAAGTCAGCGCAAAGGCTTTCGCACCCTCGGCATTTGCAACAACGTCGCGAGCACGATCGCGCGCGAGAGCGACGGCGGCGTCTACATGCACGCCGGGCCGGAGATCGGAGTGGCCGCGACCAAATCGTTCAGCTCGCAGGTAGTGATCCTGACCCTCATCGGCCTCTTGTTAGGCCGGATGCGCCAACTCTCGACCGCGGAGGGCACCGCCATTATCGAGGCGCTCGAGGGCTTACCGGAGAAGATCGAGCAGATCCTGAAAATGAGCGACCAGATCAAGGAGGTCGCGAAAAAATACGCGGACGCGACGGGCATGCTTTTCTTTGGCCGGCAGCTCAATTTTCCGATCGCACTCGAAGCGGCGCTGAAGGTGAAGGAAATCACTTATCTCTATGCCGAAGGCCATCCGAGCGCGGAATTGAAACACGGCGTCATCGCCCTCGTGAAACCGGAGTTACCGAGTGTTTTCATCACGCCCGACGATGCGGTTTTTTCCAAGAATCTGAATAACATCGAGCAGGTGCGGGCGCGCAAAGGCCCGATCATCGCGGTCACGACCGAGAGCGGCGCCGCCAAGCTGAAAGGCATCGCCGATGACATCATCATCGTGCCGGACGCGGACGATGTTGTGATGCCGGTCTTGACCGTCATCCCGCTGCAACTCTTTGCCTACCATCTTGCGGTGGCGCTAGGCCGCGATGTCGATAAACCACGCAACCTCGCGAAGAGCGTGACCGTGGAATGATGTAGACGTTTCGCTCTGCGGAACGCGGGCCTGCGGGTCCGATTGCCGGGTTGGGATTCCCCAGTGACCAGGTCACCCTCGCGCCTCCCAGAGGGAGGCGTCTACAGATGATTCGTTAGGCGGGTCCGGCCCCTTTCACCCCGACCCGGGCGAGGTATTCCTCCACGCTGAGCAGATTGGCGGCGCCGCGCTGCACGATCTTGAGGAGTGTGTCCATGGAGGAAACTTCCTCGAGCTGCTCGGTCAGGAACCATTGCAGGAAATTAATCGTGATGAAGTCGTTCTCGGAACGCGCCAATTCGACGAGCGCATTGATCTGGTGGGTGACTTCGATTTCCTGATCGAGCGAGAGCTGGATCGCTTTTTCGGCAGTCTTGAAGGTGGGCTGCGGTGCGGCGATCGCTGGAATCACGACGCGGCCACCGGCATCGATCACGTATTTGACGAAGCGCATGGCGTGATCGTTCTCTTCCGCGGCCTGGCGGTAAAAATGTTCGGCCAGTTGCGGGAGCGCGTCGCTCGAGAAGTAGGCCGCGATCGCGACGTATTGCATGGACGCGCCAAACTCGTTGCCGATCTGCTTGTTGATCGCGTTGACCACTTTCTTGCTCGTGAGCATGGGAATGTCCTCCAGTTAAGATTCTTATCGCGGCGCTGCGCCTGTCTCCAAGATGGATGCGAATGATTTCCGATTCAATCCACCGCACCGCGCGAATTGTAGACGTTTCGTTCTCTCCGAGCCCGCTTCCTGCCCGTAAGGCATCCAGGCCGGAGGGTAAGCCCTTCCGAGCCGGAGGCTGCGAAACGCGGGGGCGAAGTTGTTCGAGCGAGAATCTCTCGCCTAACCAATCCGAATACCCGCGCCGCCCGGAGGGCGACGTCTACAGATCAGCCTTAACTGCGCTTCCCGATGATCAACCGGTAAACCAGCAGGAGCAGCATCGCGCCGATAATCGAAGCGATAAAGCCGGCCGGTTGCCCAACTTGGTACCAACCGAGAGCGCGGCCGAGAAAGCCGGCGACGAACGCGCCCGCGATACCGATCAACATCGTGATGATGCAGCCGCCGGGATCTCTGCCCGGCATGAGAAGCTTGGCGATGACGCCGACGACGAGGCCGATAACGAGAGTCCAAAGAATTGCGGTCATGGTTTAATGCTAGGAATCGGCTGCCGAAAGGGCAACGGATTTATCGGCTTACAATTCGACCACCTGCGCGCCGTGGATGTCGTCGCTCGCCGCGATCTCGGCGAGCAATTCGGGCGGTGGCGCGGTGTCGAGATTGAGGACGGTGAGGGCGCGGCCGCCGGCCTGGTTTCGGCTTAACGACATGGTGGCGATGTTCACGCCGTGCGCGCCGAGGAGCGTGCCGATGCGCCCGACCATGCCGGGGCGATCGGTGTTCTCGAGTACGAGCAGGACACCATGCGGGCGCGCTTCCACCGGGCGGTTGTTGATGCTGACGATGCGCGGTGTGACACCGAAAAACGCTCCGGCGACGGAAAGCGATTTGCCTTCCGCTTCCGCCGAGAGCTCGAGCAGATCGGTGTAATCACCCGGGGCGCTAAGGCGTGATTCGGTCACCTTCATGCCTAACGTCTCGGCAAAAGCGGGCGCGTTTACTTCGTTCACGTCGTCGCCGCCGGCGAGATGGAGGAAACCCTTCAGGATCGAGCGCGTGATCGCGGTCGTGTCGACTTCGTTCACCTTTCCGCTGTAGTTGATGTGCAAGGTCTCGACCCGCTTGGGCGAAACCTGCGAGAGAAAGCGCCCGAGTTTTTCTCCGAAACGCAGATGCGGCCCGACGATTGCGAGCGTTTTCGCGTCAAGATTCGGCATGTTGATGGCGTTGCGAATCGTGCCCTCGAGAAGCGCGGCGCGAATCGCCTGCGCGATTTCGATCCCGACACTTTCCTGCGCCTCGACCGTCGAGGCACCAAGATGCGGGGTCAGGATCAAATTCGGAATCCCACGCAAGGGCGAATCGGCCGGGAGCGGTTCGGTTTCGAAAACATCGAGGGCCGCGCCTGCGACCTGGCCGCTGGCCAGCACCTCGACCAGCGCGGCTTCGTCGATCAAGCCGCCGCGCGCGCAATTGATCAGACGGACGCCGCGTTTCGTTTTCGTTAGGCGGGCGGCGTTGAGCAAGTGATGCGTCTCGGGAGTGAGCGGCGTGTGCAGTGTGAGAAAATCCGCCAGCGGCAGGAGCTCATCGATTTCCTCGACCAGCTCCACCTGCAACGAGCGCGCCCGGCTCGAGGAAAGATAGGGATCGTAGGCCAGCACCCGCATCCCGAAGGCAATCGCGCGCCGGCTCAGTTCCGAACCGATCCGGCCCATGCCGATAATGCCTAACGTTTTATTGTAAAGTTCCGTCCCTTCGAAATTCTTCCGGTCCCATTTGCCGGATTGCAGATTGGCGTGCGCCTGCGGGATCTTGCGCGCGACCGAGACGAGGAGGGAGAAGGCATGTTCGGCGGTCGAAATCGTGTTCCCACCCGGCGTGTTCATCACGATCACTCCGCGGCGCGTCGCGGTCTCGACATCGACGTTATCGACTCCGACGCCGGCGCGGCCGATCACGCGCAGGCGGGTCCCTGCCTGCAAAATCGGCGCGGTCACTTTCGTCTGGCTGCGCACGACGATGGCATTGAAATCAGGAATGATTTTGATCAGCTCCGCTTCGCTCAGGCCGGTGCGCACGCTGACTTTCAGTTCGCCACCCGCGGCCAGTTCATCAATGCCCCGCTGGGAAATTGCATCTGCCACTAAAACGTTCATGAGATTGGGCGATTTCATCCAAAGATCACCAAACGGATCGACTCCGGAAGATGTTGCGCGATCTGGGTGGCGACGCTGCCCTTGAGCAAATCGGCGAGCGAGCGCCGCTGCGAAGCGCCGAGGATAATGTAATCCACGCCTAACGTGGCCGCCAGATCGAGGATGGTAGCGGAGGCGTCCTCGCTCACCGCGTAGACCGGTTGCACGCAAACGTCGCGCGCTTCGCCTTCCTTGATCATGAGCGACATGATGGCCTGCGCTTGCGGATCGTCTTTCCATTTCGCGCTCCCGATCAGCTTCGGCGCGCCGGCGAAATAGACGGCGATCTCTTTGATATAGACGACGCAGAGGACTGCTTTACGCAGTTGCGCTTCCTCGAGCGCGAAATTCAAAACCGGGTTGATGCCGCGCGCCGCGACCATGATTTTCTGCCCCTCTTCGAGTCGCGGCTGCATCGTCTCGGGGAGATCGGGCACCACCATCTCGGCCACTTCCTTTGTCATGATGACGGTCTTTAATCCCGAGAGTTTGTGGGAATAGGCGCGCAAGGAGAGGCCGATGCCGAGCACGCAGATCGCGAAAAAGAGTGCGTCAGGTTTCGTCTTCGCAATTGTCACTTCCACCGCCGCCAGGACGAGGAAGGTCGCTCCCATCAGGAGGCGGACATACCAGGCGAGACCAAGTTTCTTGTTAAAGGTACAGGAACCAAGATTGACCGCGATCGCGCCGACGACCCCGATCGCATAGAGGCCCGCCAGTCCCTCGAATGTTGGGGTCAGCGCGAGGACGAGAATTGGAATGACGACGGCCACGAAAAGCGGAATGCGCGGGACGCCGTGGCGATTGAGGCGCGCCAGTTGTTTCGGCATCTCGCCGTCCTGCGCCATCATGTAGATCACGCCGATGAGCGCCACGACCGCGGTGTTGACCGCGCTGAAAAGGAGCAGACCAAAAACGATGCCGACGACCAGTCCGAAAGCGCTCCTGAACCACGGCGCCACGACGAGAGTCCCATAGTGCTCGCCCAGAAAGCGCAACATGTCCTCCGAGTGGTCGGTCAGTTGCAGCGTGAAGCTGGGCGGGACGGAGAGCATCGCCCAGCCGAGCAGGGCGGTGCCCACCACCACTTCGATGGCCACTGGAATGATCGCCTTGGCTGCGGTCCGGGTGACTTTTGGTTTCTCGGGCGTCGAGCCGGGATCCAGCTTCATCACGCCGGTGATGTTCGCGACCGCTTCTACGCCGCTGAGGGCGAGGATGACGCCGACGAACTGCGTCCACGCTACCCCAAGGTTTTCGTGCGCGGGCTCGAGGTGTCCCGTGTGCAGGTAACCGCTGCTTAGACCGACGATCGTGACGACTGTCAGCACCGCCGTGATGGCGAGGTAAAGCGAGACGCTCCCGCTGTGTTTCGGTCCGAAGAAATTAATCGCGCCGACCACGATGACGAGACCCATCGTCACGACGCGCGCGTATTGCGGGGGCACGCCGAAGTAGCTCACCGCTGCCCAGCCGCTCAGGGCCGCCGTGACGATGAAATTCGCGACCAGCAGAAGCGCGCCGGCTGAGGCGAGGAAGCGACTCTGCTGCCGGGCCGCGGAGTAAACCCCGCCGCCATCGGGGAAATGCGCGCAGACGATGATGTAGTTAAACCCAACCACCGCGGTCAGGGCGCAGACCGCGAGAATGAGCGGGAACGACGCAAACCCGGCGGCGACGAAGGCAAGGCCGATGACGTAGGCCTTGCTCGTGCCCCAGTCGCCATAGAGAAGCGCGGCGGCCCGCTTCCAGTCGACGTTGCGCGGCCGATGCACACCCGGCGCTTCAAGTAATGGTTCAGCCATGAATGGTGTGAGGGGGGGAGTAACCGACGCCTCACCGCAAGGGGCAAGCATTTTCTCCCGCCCTCCGGGGACGGCCGCTGGTCGTGAAATGCCGTTCGCTCAGTGCGCGGAACTTGGTTCCGGCGCACTTCCATGCCCGGGCGCGGGGGATGGACTCTCGTTGTTGCCCCACAAATGAAAAGTGTAAGTGAAAACTACGTAACCAAAGATGTCATGGCCGGGGCCGTTGTTGATGTAGAGCGCCGGATTCATCTGCAAATCGCGCGTGATGTTGCAGGTGAACCCGAAGGTGGTGGAGTTTTCCGCGCCGCTTTGGAAATCGACCTGGGCGCGCCAGGTTTTGTTAAAATCGTAGGCGTAACCCAGGATGGCTTCATTCTTGTAGCCGGCATGAATCGCTCCGACGATGAACTTGTTGTGCTCGGTGTAATAACCGCCTTCGAGAAAAGGCTGGGGATCGACGTGGCTGTGCGGCGACCAGTTGATGAATCCCATCGAGAGCAGCCAGGGCTCCTTGGTCAGTAATCCCACCTCGGTGCCGAAGATTTGTTCGTTAGGATTGAATCCTTGAAAGACAGCAACCT
>JBDTCM010000081.1:0-4929 GCA_039923575.1 Chthoniobacterales bacterium | reverse complement strand
AAAAAGTACAGCTTTTTCGTCAAGAAAGTTCATGACACGCTCTAACCCGGGCGATGGAGTCGACTCCGAAAACCTTCGCGGGCAGGCGCGCGAGTCGCCATGATACCAAGTTTCACACGATTTCGATCCCTCACTCCGCAGCCACGCCCGCCAAGCATACCCGTTGCGGTGGGCTCACGGCAGCTCCTCGTGTCGTTGTTAGGCCAATGCTGCTCGCGCGTATTCTCCTGGTGTTTGCAACGCTCAGTCGTCGGATTCGCAGAACCTGAAAGGTGTCAGTCTGCCAGCGGACCCTTTTCGATACGTAAGAGCGCTTTTATCAGACCACTGGGACGATTCGGCCTGCCCGACCTGGGTCGCTGCGAACGCGTCGTGCTACATTCATCGCCCTCTTGATTACTACTCCGAGGAGGAGCAGCGCCGCATGGACGGACACTACTGAAGAGCGCTCTTGCTCAAAAACCGCAACGGCTAACGATCACCACACCAAAAATCCGCTGAGGACAGCGGACACTACAAAATCCGCGGGAGCTCGCTAATCGAGCGCGAGGTAGGGCCGCAAGCCGTACAGGCCGCCTTCGCGGCCGAAGCCGCTTTCGCGATAGCCGCCAAACGGACTCGTCGGGTCGAACTTGTTGTAGGTGTTCGCCCAGACGACGCCCGCGCGCAGTTTGCTCACCATCTTGAAAATCTTGCTGCCTTTGTCGGTCCAGACGCCGGCGCTCAGGCCGTAGGGCGTGTTGTTGGCGCGCTCGATCGCTTCCTCCGGGGTGCGGAAAGTCATCACGCTCAGGACGGGTCCGAAGATTTCTTCCTGGGCGATGCGATGCGAGGCGGTCACGCCGGTGAAGAAGCTGGGCGGATACCAGTAACCTTTCTCCGGCAGTCGCAGCCGCGGCTGGACCAATTCCGCGCCTTGTTGCAGACCGCTGTCGACCAGCTCGCAAATTTTATCGAGCTGCATCCGCGAATTGATCGCGCCGATGTCGGTATTTTTATCGAGCGGATTGCCGACGCGGAGGGATGAGATGCGATCGCGCAACTTGCGGATGACGGCGGGAAAAACGCCTTCCTGCACGAGCAAACGCGAGCCGGCGCAGCAGACGTGACCTTGATTGAAATAGATTCCCGAAACAATTCCCTCGACCGCCTGGTCGATCGCCGCGTCCTCGAAAATGATGTTCGCTGCCTTGCCCCCGAGTTCGAGCGTGAGGCTTTTCTTCGTCCCGGCCACGGCCCGGGTCAGCATCTTGCCAACCGAGGTTGAGCCGGTAAACGCGATTTTGTTGACGTCGTCGTGCTCGACCAGCGCTTTGCCGGTCGCGCCGGCGCCAGTCACGATGTTGACCACGCCGTCGGGCAGCTCCGCTTCCTGAAAAATCTGCGCCAGATGCATGGCGGTGATGCTGGTCGTTTCGGCCGGCTTGAGCACGCAGGTGTTCCCGGCGGCGAGCGCGGGCGCGAGTTTCCATGCCGCCATGAGAAGCGGAAAATTCCAGGGAATAATCTGCCCGGCCACGCCTAACGAGCGCGGAGTGCGGCCGGGGAAAGCGTAGCGCAGTTTATCCGCCCAGCCCGCGTAGTAGAAGAAATGGGCCGCGACCAGGGGCAAATCGATGTCGCGGCTTTCCTTGATCGTTTTCCCGCCGTCCATCGACTCGAGGACGGCCAGCTCCCTCGCTTTTTCCTGCACGAGCCGCGCGATGCGGTAAAGAAATTTGCCGCGCTCGCGCGCCGGCATTTTGCTCCAGACTTTGCGGTGCGCGCGCCGCGCCGCCTTCACCGCCTGATCGACATCGTGCGCATCGGCCTCGGCGATTTCGGCCAGCTTGCCTTCCGTCGCGGGATTGATCGAAGCGAAATATTGGCCCGAGTGCGGGGCGCGAAATTTGCCGTCGATGAAGAGCTGATAGCGCGGCTGGATTTTGACGTAGTCGCTCTGTTCGGGGGCGGGAGCGTAGGCCCAGCGGTCGCCAAAATCGAGACGGCGTTCGTTAGGCGCGAGCGCTCCGCCGTTGACCTGGAGCGGTTTCGCCTCGCGCACCACCACCGCCGTGGCGACTTGGGATTTTTTGCGGGCCATGCGCTCTTTGTAGCGCGATCGCTCCGCGCGTGCACTGAAAAAGATTCCTCCGCTCCTCGCCCAGAATCTTTATTACTGAAGTAACCACCATAACTACCGGACAAATTCATGAAAAAAGTCTTGACAGCGAATATGAAAACGCCGCCTACTTACTTCATGAAACATCCAACCCTGCAGAAAGTCATGCTGCTGGCAGTTGCTTTGGTTGCATCGCTGGCGCTCACCGCGCAAGCCGGCAAACCAAAACTGTCATCAGCTCAACAACAAAAAGGTGCGAAAAAACCCGGTCCGTACTCACAGTCAGCGCGCGGCGCCGGCCACATGCTGCCCCTGGCTATTTACCAAATCGATGATGGAACGATGGAAAATTCCGTCGGATTTGGTAACGGCCTGCAAAACTTCGAGTCGATTTGGTTTAACCAGTTCGCCGTCGTTCCTGGTCAGACGACCATCACCACGGTCAGCGTCGCTTGGGGAACTCCCAACTTCCCGGATTCTACGTTGAATGGCACGCCGGTCACGATCGGCATTTGGAGTGATCCAAATGGCGATGGCAATCCGAGCGACGCAGTCTTGCTCGGATCAGTCGCCGGCACGATTCAAAACGCCGGCACGGACACCTTCGTCGACTACACGTTCTCGCCGGCCATCTCCCTCCCTGCCGGGGCGACCAGCTTCTTCGTCGGGGACATGACTCCGATGAATAACGGACCTGAGAACTTCCCGGCTGGGATCGACCAGGACAGCACCCTGCATATGCAGAGCTGGATCGCGGCAATGAGCACCGGCGCGCCAGTGGATTTCAACAATCTCGGCAATAACGATTTAATAGGTACGATTGACAGCTTCGGCCTTCCCGGTAACTGGGGCATCCGGGCCGATACCGGCAATCCGACCCCGACCCCAACCCCGACTCCGACGCCGACGCCACCACCCGACGCCCGTTGGTATAACGGCGACTTTAACAACGTCAACGGTCTCGCCAACGAGCGCGACAGCAGCCTCGGGTCCGGCCAATACGCCAGCACCTATGATGACTTCAACGTCTCGGATCCGACCGGATGGGACGTGACCTCGGTCTTCTCGAACAATCTCTCGAGCATCGGCAACATCATCGGCGCGACCTGGGAAATCCGACAGGGCATCACCGAAGGTAATGGAGGCACTCTCGTTGCCAGCGGCACAACCGTGACACCGACTGTGACAGCGACCGGCCGATCCGGCTTCGGTTTCACCGAATACATGGTCGAGGTGACCGGCTTGAACGTTCACCTTGCTCCGGGAGCTTACTTCCTGAATGTCACGCCGACAGGCGATCTGACAGGTCGTTCGTTTGATTCGACGACGAGCGGTGGAAACTGCGTCGGCACACCGTGTGGCAATAACCAAAATGCCTTCTTCGACAGCAACTTCTTCGCCACTGTCTTCACGTCGACGGCCAATGAAGGCCAACCCTACGACTTCTCGATGGGTGTGAATGGTTCTGTCACTGTCGGTGGTAACCTCATGCTGATGAGCTCGGCCTCGCGCAAGACGCACGGGGCCAAGGGCGACTTCGACATCCCGCTGCCGGGCGTCGAATGCCGCAGCCTGACGCAGAGGAACGTAACCGTGTTTACGTTCAACAACCCCATTGCCAGCGTCGGGAGCGCGACCTCAAGTTGCGGCCCGCTCGCCAGCCTCACGATTAGCGGCAACACCGTGCTTGCCCCCTACAATGCCGGGACCTGCAATGGGCAGACCGTGACTGTCACCTTGAACAACGTGATGGACACCAGCGGGGGCAGCCTCACATCGGCTGCAGCCAGCACGACCGTCGTGACGGGTGACGTCACCGGCGATGGCTCCGTCACCAACGGCGACATCAACAGCGTTCGGGGACTGCTGGGTAAACAGACCAACAGCACGAACTTCCGCAACGACGTGACGCTCGACGGCAAGATCAACAACCAAGATCTGCAGACGGTCCGATCACACAGACAATAAGTTCGGAAAAACGTAACAAACTCACAATGCATCCGGGAGCCGTCCCATCCGGCTCCCGGATTTCTCGACGACCAGATTGGTCGTCAGGCGAGGAACCATTCCGCGTGACCCGCGGAATGGTTCTTTCGTTTTCGGCGGCGCTGCTTGCGCGCCACCTCCCACCATCAACGCGAACGGTTGGCGTCGCGGCGCTTCCCAATGGATAATCCGCCATGCTCTACGTCGTCGGCACGCCCATTGGGAATCTCGACGACATCACCTTGCGCGCCCTCAACGCGCTCAAGAGCGCCGGCTTGATCGCCGCGGAAGACACGCGCCACTCGGGCAATCTGCTGCGGCATTTCGACATTCGAAAACCGCTCGTGAGCTATCACGAGCATAACGAAGCGATGCGCACCGCCGAGCTGGCAGAGCGGCTCGCCGCAGGTGAGACCGTGGCGCTAATCACTGATGCGGGCATGCCGGGGTTGTCGGATCCCGGGGCGCGATTAATCCGCCGCTGCATCGCGGACGATTTGCCTTTCACCATCATTCCTGGCGTCTCCGCCATCACGACCGCGTTGGTCGGTTCGGGATTCGACCTGGAACACTTTTGCTATCGCGGTTTCCTCCCGGTGAAGAGCGGGCAGCGCGCGCGCGAACTGACGGCTGCCGCCGAACGCGAGGAGACCAGCGTGTTCTTCGAATCACCCTACCGAATCAACAAAACGCTCGCCGCCTGTATGGAACTGATGCCGGAACGACAACTCTGCGTGGCACGCGAGCTCACGAAAAAATTCGAGGAATTCCGGCGCGGCACGGCCGCGGAATTACTCGCGCACTACGAGAAGCACCCTGCCAAAGGCGAGATCACGCTGCTC
>JBDTCM010000080.1:0-6260 GCA_039923575.1 Chthoniobacterales bacterium | reverse complement strand
CAGGAGGGGGGTCGGGGCACAAAGGCCCCTCCCACATTCTCAGGCCGCCTCGCAGACAGGGTTCAACTGCGCGGCGACGGTCGCGGCGAGGCGGTCGGTCAGGTACGGCTTGGAAAGGAACCCGTGTTCGTTTTCCTGCTCAAACTCGGGCCCGATCAACTCGGCACTGTAGCCGCTCGTGAAGATGACTTTGAGATCGGGTTTATCGATGATGAGTTTGTGCGCAAGGTCGCGACCCGAGATGGACTCGGGCATGACGACGTCGGTTAGCAACAGATCGATCTCGGCGCGAGACTTAGCCCAGACTTCGAGCGCTTCGCGGCCATTGCAAGCCGAGAGCACGCGGTAGCCGAGCGAGCCAAGCGCGGTGCTGACGAACTCGCGCAGCATGTCTTCGTCTTCGACCAGAAGAATGGTGATGTCGCCTGCGGGCGCGGCGTGGGTCGAGGGAGCCGAGGCCTTGGCAGATGATTCCATCACTGCGCCCTCGGCCACAGGAATGTAGGCGCGAAAGGTGGTGCCGCGGCGCGGGGCGCTTTCAACTTCGATCCAGCCTTCGTGCTGTTTGAGCACGCCATAGACGGTGGCCAGGCCCATGCCGGTTCCTTTGCCCGGCTCCTTGGTGGTGAAGAAGGGTTCGAAAATGCGGTTGAGCGTGGCGGAGTCCATGCCATGTCCGCTGTCTTTGACCGTGAGGCAGACGAAGCGGCCAGGCTGGGCATCGGGGATGCGCGCGCAGTAGGCGTCAATAATCTCTACGGCCGCGGAGGAAATGGTGAGCTTGCCGCCATCAACCATGGCGTCGCGGGAGTTGATCGCGAGATTCATGATCACCTGATCGACGCTCGTGGTATCGGCGTAGACGAGCGGGAGATCCGGGTCCAACTGCATGTCGAGGGCGATGTGTTCGCCGATGACCCGCCGGAGCATGCCGACCGTCTGGTTCACAATGTCGTTCAACTGCAGGGGACGACGCTGGATGATCTGTTTGCGGCTGTAAGCGAGGAGCTGGCGGGTGAGTGCGGTGGCGCGCTCGGCGGCCTGCTCGACCTGGCTGAGGTAGGAGGCCAGTTTTTCGTCGAGCCGCGGCGAACTGTTTTGCATCATCGAGGCGTAACCCAGGATGACGGTGAGCATGTTGTTAAAGTCGTGCGCGACGCCGGCCGCGAGACGGCCGACCGCTTCCATCTTTTGCGCCTGGCGCAGTTCATTCTCGAGCTGCACGCGATCAGTGATGTCCTGCAAAATAAGCAAGTAAAAAGGTTCACTCCCGAGCTCGAGATTATCGGCCGCAACCAGGACTTCGCGGATCTCGTTCGAACTGGTGCGAATGGTGGAGGCGAAATCACGGACGGCGTGATGCGCGGCCAGTTCGAGATTGATCTGATGAGAGGTTCCGGGTTGCACCCAGAAGCTGACCTGGCCCGAGAGCACGGGTTCGCGCTCGGCGCCGAGCAAGGCGAGGAAGCGCTCGTTCGCGTCGAGAAACCCAGGGCGGTTGGCGCGTTGGATGGCCATCGGCACCGGGCTGCTGTGGAAGGCTTTGGAGAATCGTTCCTCGGAACTGGTCAGCAAATCCTGCGCGGCCGTGCGCTGGGCGATCTCGCCCGTGAGCCAGGCATTGACCTTGTGCAACTCGGCCGTGCGCTGGCTTACGAGCGCGTCGAGGTCGGCCAGTTGCCGGTTGGCAATTTGCGTCAACTGCCATTTCTTCGAAAGGGCGCAGGCCATTTGCATGACCTCGATGTTATCGAACGGCTTTTTCAACACGAGAACGTGGTCGGTGTTGCCGACGGCCTTGGCGATATCCTCCCAGGAGTAGTCGGAGTAGGCCGTGCAAATCACGATCTGCAGGTCGGGAAATTCTTTCCAGATGTGCGAGATCGTTTCGATCCCGTCCCAGCCGGGCGGCATGCGCACGTCCACGAATGCGACCGCATAGGGGGTCCCAGCCGCCACCGCCGCTCGCACTTTTTCCAAACCTTCCTGACCCTGAAAGGCGGAGTCGATTTGAAAATTCAGTCCGCGTCCAGTGCTGGGCGCTTCCCCGAAAAGCGAAGCCTCATCTGCATCCAATTCTCCCTCCAACTCCGAGTCGATCGGGCTCAGAATCTTGCGAAAATCCTGGTGGATCGCAGGATTATCGTCGATCACGAGGATGCGGTTATTAAAGCTTTCGGATTCGGGTGAGCTATTCATAATTGAGATGCGGAAGCGATTGGGAGTTCGAGCGTAAAGGTGGCGCCGCGCCGGAGACCGAGGCTCTGCACGCTGAGCGATCCACCCATTTCCTTGGCGGCGAGGGCGCCGCTGTGCAGACCAAATCCATGACCATTCTTGCGGGTGGTGAAGCCGTGTCCAAAAATGCGGTCGAGATTTTCCGGCGAGATGCCGATGCCGTTATCGGCCACGGCGATGCGCAATACCTTGTCGTTCGCCGGCGCGATCGAAATGGTGATCCGCTTGTCGATCCGCTGCACGTCATCGAGCGCGTATTTGGCGTTGCGGAGGAGATTGATCAAAATTTGCAGGACGCGATGGCGATCCACGCGCACCGGCGGCGCAGGAGAAAAGCGCCGCTCCAGCACGATGCCATGGCGCTCGAAGGCGCCGATGTTCATCGCGATCGAGTCTTCGACTAACTGATCGGCCGGGAGGTCCTCAAAGACGCCGCTCACCTTCGCGTAGCTCTGCTGCACGGCCACGACTTCCTTGATGTGTTCGATATTGCGCGCGAGCAAATCGACTTCGGTCAGGAGCTCGGCGTTCTCCTCGACCAGAAACTGACTCAGCTTCGCCAGGTAACCGGGGATTTTTTGCCCGTTCGGATCATTCATGAGGAAGTTGCCGAGGTCGCCGTTTCGTTCCGTCAGGAGGTTGGCGGCCTTGCCGAGATTCGGCACTTTGGAGCGGCGAAGTTTTTCCACCACGAGCCCGGCGGAAACGTTCACGCTGTTGAGCACATTGCCGACATTGTGGAGGACGCCGGTGGCGACTTCGGCCATGCCGGCGAGGCGGGAAGTTTCGAGCAGCCTCTGCTGCGAATCGCGCAAGGTGACCTCGGCGGTCTTGCGTTCGCTGACATCGCGAATCACCCCGCTGAAAAAAGTGCCGGAGCCGGTCGTCCAGTTGGACATCGCCATCTCGAGGGGAAACTCGGTCCCGTCTTTGCGCAGGCCGAAAATTTCCACCGCCGGACCGCTCGCGTGTTCCGAGCCATTGGCATGCAGGCTTTTCATCCCCGCGACGTACTGGGCGCGATAACTTTGCGCCACGATCGCCGACAACGGCTGACCGTGAATTTCTTCGGTCTCGTAGCCGAACATGAGCCGCGCTCCTTTATTCCAGGAGAGCACGCGCTCGTTACCGTCCGCAATGATGATGGCGTCAGCGGCCGATTCGGCGACGGAACGGAAACGCTCCTCGCTTTCGCGCAAAGCAGTATTCTGCGACTGAATCTGACCGAGCATCTGATTGAAGGCGTCGGTCAACGCCCCCACCTCATCGTCGCCGGTCTTCTCCGCCCGCATCGTATAGTCTTTTTCGGTTGCGATCCGGTGCGCGATGTCGGCGAGGCGCAGGATCGGCGCGCTCACGAAATGCTGGAAGCGGCCGGAAAGAAAAAGAGCGAGGAGCAACGAGGCCGCCAGAACGAGCACAAGAATTCCGCCGTAAAGGCGCAGAAGATCGACCGAAAGGCCGTAAAAGTCGGCCTGCAGGTCGAGCGTGCCCTGGCGTTTGCCATCACGCACCACCGGCTGGACGAGGAGCACGCGCGTGCCATGAACGCTAAAACCGTCGCGCGACGGGGCGCTCCTGAGGTCGGCCGCATCGTCCGCACCCCAATGCGCGAGCCGCGTGCCGTCATTCAAATGCAAACTCGCCGAGACGATCTCCGGCATCACCCGCAGTCCCGTGATCGTCTGCGTGGCGCGTCGTTCGTCCTTCGACATCGCAGCCTCCGCCGCATTATTCGCGACGATCTCCCCCATGACCGTGAGTTGATTGACAAAGTTTTCGCGGATCGACCAGGCTTGGAAGGCAAACAGGGCCGTGCAGGCGAGGAGCAACACGGCGCAGGAAGTCAGTTCGATGACCAGAGTGATTCTCTGGCGCATGGAGCGATCGCGGAGCGGTTTCATGGCTGCGACCCGACCTCTCCGGCGCCGGTGCCGAGATTCGAGGGGAGCGGAACGCCGACGGCTGTCGGTCGCTCGGCTCGCCATCTGGAGATCGGTGTGCTGGCTTTCATCATCAATTTTCCGGACACGTACCGACCAGCGGCTCGCACCCAAGTCCAGACGGCTCAGCAACCGGTTCGAAGATGGTTCTTCGGAAACGGCCGTCTGCTCCGGCTCAACTTTGAAACGGTATGATGCAGAAGTTATGCCATTTACGAGGCGATCTTCGCCGGGGAAGGCGTTCGCAGATCCGTGCTAGAACTGTCCTCCTTTTCCGTAGGCCAGAGCGACGGATCACCTTTTGCGTTGGACGTCGGCTGGAGTTTGTCTGAACATGTTCAATGATCCCGCACCGCCAGGCAGCGCAAAAGCCCCGTGAAAATCCGAAGCGCGCAGCATCTTTTGACGACACGCTCGATCCGATCATGGCGCGCCCCCGGCCGGCCCCAGTCCACGGCCGCGGCGCGTCGGCCAACCCGGCCAATCGTTTTGCCGCGCTCACCATCGAACCCGATCCGGACGAGCAACCGGGCGATGAAGTTCCCTGCCTAACGACCAGGTTTTACCGCGACTTCACCCGCACCATCATCGCCCACAACGACAGTCCGGACGTCGGTTTCGAATCGAGCCTCAATCCCTATCGCGGCTGCGAACATGGTTGCATTTACTGTTACGCCCGACCGACGCATGAGTATCTCGGCTTCTCCGCCGGACTCGATTTCGAGAGCCGCATCATGGTGAAGGAAGACGCCCCGGAACTGCTCGCGGCCGAACTTTCCTCGCCGCGCTGGCAGCCGCAGGTGATCGCGATGAGCGGGGTGACCGATCCCTATCAACCGGTCGAGCGGCGACTGCAGTTGACCCGCCGGTGCCTCGCCGTGCTGGCGCGTTTCCGCAATCCGGTCGGGATCATCACCAAGAATCAGCTCGTTACCCGCGACCTCGATTTGTTAGGCGAACTGGCCGCGCACCACGCCGCCGCGGTCAACATCTCGGTCACTTCACTCGACCCGCAACTCCAGCGCATTCTCGAACCGCGCACCTCATCGCCGCGGGCGCGGCTGGACGCGATTACGGCAATGCGCCAGGCGGGTGTGCCCGTCGGCGTGATGGTGGCGCCGATTATTCCGGGCCTGACCGACCACGAGGTGCCCGCGATCCTGAAAGCCTGCGCGGCAGCGGGCGCGCAATGGGCCGGTTACACCGTCGTTAGGCTGCCGCTCGCTGTGGCACCCCTTTTCGAGCGCTGGCTGGAGGAACATTTTCCCGATCGTAAAGAGAAGGTTCTCGGCCGCATCCGGCACCTGCGCGGCGGCGAGCGGTTGAATGATCCGCGCTTCCAATCGCGCATGCGCGGCGAAGGCGTTTTCGCCGAACAGATCCGCGCTCTCTTCGCCGCCGGCTGCAAGCGCGCCGGGATCGGTCAACGACCGGAGCTTTCGACGGCCGCCTTCCGCCGGCCTAACGAGCAATTGAGTTTGTTCGCGAATTGATCCCCCCGTCCGTCCGGCGCAAGTCCCTCGCCGAAGATGACATTCCGGGAACAAACGATTACGAAATGAAGCGGGCAATTTCTTGGCTTGCTTCGGCCACATTGATATCCCGTAGAAGCTGCTGTTCCAAGGTTAGCGCCGTCGGGCGTTCCGGACTTTGTTTGGGGCGCCCGACTTATTTTCAGTGGCGATCTCGTCCGTCACGAAAGATTGGACGAAACGCAACGAAACACCCGGCAGCAAAAAGAAGGGCGAGTTCGTATCGAGCCGCTTCCACCGGTCGCCGAGGACGGGGGTGGTGACAAGCGCAGGCAGTGGCCACGACGCGGTTCGCCATCGTCTTGCGATCAACTTCAGCGAAGGTTGCTTCGGTATGTGAAATGCTACTTCGCAAAGGCTCAAGGCATAACCGGGGGCGGGCGTCGTGTTACGGCATTTGGTTTGCACGGCGCCCGACCCCCAAGCCAGGCCCGCTAGTTCGACCTCGTTCGACCGGCTTCACTTCCCCGCGGCTGGCGACGTGTAGCGGCCGAGAATGCGGCCTTTCTTGTTCAATTACAAATCTAGTCGCTGGAACTCGCTCTTT
>JBDTCM010000079.1:0-17623 GCA_039923575.1 Chthoniobacterales bacterium | reverse complement strand
TTTGCTGGGCGGGAAGACTTTGTCGCTCTCGACCACTTATGAGAGTTGCAGCATCCGCTCGCGTTGGATCGACGGGGCGGGACCGGCTGCGGGTTTGATCGTGGCGCTGCTGGCGTGGGCGTGGTTGCGCCTGGCCCAGCCGCGCTCGCCGAACGTGCGCGTCTTTCTTTGTCTCCTCTTCGCTTTCGCGAGTTTTTGGAACGTTGGTTACATGGTGTTTTCCGGTTTGCTCGATCGCGGGGATTGGAAGTTTGTCACCGAAGGGCTCAAACCAGTGGCCGCCTGGCATGGCGGCCTGGTGGTGCTCGGCGTTGTTCTTTATGTCGCGGCGATGCGCGCTCTGGGTGCTGCGCTGGTTCGGAATTTTGACCACGCCGGGACGGGCTGGCGTCCGCAGAGTTTTGCGGTCATTGCTCTGGCCGGTGCGGCCGTTTTGGCGACGGCAGGCGCAGCGTTCGATCCAAGAGGGCATGCGATCATTTTTACGGATGCGTTGCCTTCCGCGCTGAGTTCGTTCGGGCTGGTCCGGGCAGGCTTCGCTGTTTATCGGCGCCGACCCGGGCTGCGCATCGCCACGCCGACTTCGCCGGTTTGGATCGCGGTCGGTTTCGTCTGCGCGGCGATCTTCGTCGCGCTGCTCGGGCCGGGTCTGCGTTTTTAAGCCGTTGCCTACAGACTCAAACGTTCGCGCAATTCCTGGGCGCGGCGGCGGGCGACTTTAATCTCAGGGTCATTTTCGCCGAGGCGCAAGAGGAGACCGCCGTCAAACCATGGCTCGACTTTGCGCACATAACGCAGGTTGATGATGTGCTGCCGGCTGACGCGCAGGAAATGTTGCGGATCGAGTCGCGCTTCCAGCGTTTGGAGCGAGCGCGGAATGAGCGGGCGATTCTCGGCAAAGTAAACGCGCGCGTAGTTTCCTTCCGACTCGAGCAGCCGGATGTCACTTACCCTAACGAGCCAGCAACGGTCGCCGTCTTTCAGGAAAACCTGGTCGCTTTCATGGAGCAGAGCAGGCCCGGCGTCGGACAACGGCTCCTGGGTTTCGTCGTTTTCCAAACGCGCGAGCGCCCGGGCGAGGCGGGCGGGCTCGATCGGTTTGAGGAGGTAATCAAGCGCGGCGAAGTCGAAAGCTTTGAGCGCGTATTGGTCGTAGGCGGTGGTGAAAATGACCCGCGGCGCATCAGCTAATTCTGCGAGCAGCTCGAAGCCGGTGCGGCCCGGCATTTGGATATCGAGAAAGATGAGATCGGGTTGGAGCGCAGCGATTTTCTCCTCGGCCTGAGCCGCGTTGGCGGCTTCGCCGACGATCTCGATCTCGGGATGGGCGCGGAGCAGGCGCCGCAACTCGGAGCGGGCGAGGCGTTCGTCGTCGATCAGGAGGGCTTTCATGATTCCGTCGTCGGAAGAATCAAGCGCGCTTCCACCCAGCCCGGCTCCGGCTCGTGTAACTCGAAGGAAGCGCGTTCGCCGAAGAGCAGGCGCAAGCGCGTGCTAAGATTCGTTAGGCCAAGGCCGGTGGATTGAGCGGTGGAGGCGGCGCGCAAAGAACCGGTGTTGCCGACGGAGATTTCGAGAAAGTTGTTGTTCACCCGGGCGGAGAAGCGAAGCAGACCCGGCCCGCTGTTGCGCGCAGTGCCGTATTTGACCGCGTTCTCGGCCAACGTTTGCAAAGCCAGTGGCGGCACCAGACAAAGCAGCGCCTTCGGATCGATTGTCCGCTCGATCGTTAGGCGATCCTCGAAGCGGATGAGTTCGAGCGCGAGATATTGCTCGACCGTCTCGAGCTCCTCGGCCAGCGGGACGAGCGATCTTTCACCCGACTGCAAATGGTAGCGCAGGATCGCCGCCATCTGCGTGATCGCTTCCTGCGCGCGCGCCGGATCTTCAGTGACGAGCGCGCGCAGGCTGTTCATGCAGTTAAAAAAGAAATGCGGATTGAGCTGGCTCTTTAGCCCGCGGAGCTCCGCCTCGGCCAGCGCAGCCTGCGCCTGGTAACGCTCGATTTCCAGCCGCCGGTGTTGTTCGAAATAGGCAAATCCAAAGTAGATGCCGGACCAGAGCGTGAAGATGATAAAAGAATTGAAGACGAAAACGAAGAACATCGGCGCCGGCACGGCCGGCGTTTTGCTGACGAAGGAACGACCTCCCGGAGGGAGCACGGAAAAGTAGACCCCGACACAGAAGACGAGAGCGATGGCGAGAAGAAGATTCACCCCCAGGACGCGCGCGAGCAGCTTTGGCACCGGCAGCGTCAGCCAATCGCGGCGGAGGAGGAAAAAGCGGAAGGCGTGGGTGAAAGAGATGCCGAGCAGGCTGAGGAAGAGATAGCCGCTGATGAGTCGCCACCCAATGGTGAAAAAGCTTCGGCCGATGAAGACATTGACGAGGAAATATACGCCCCAACCGGCGACCTGGCACCACCAATAGGCGGGGCGCGGTCGCGGCGGCGTGGAGCGGTCCTTCATGCGATTTCGGCCTAACGAGCGACCTTAATGCGCGGCGAGTTCTTTATCGAGCGCGGCGTAGAAGCCTGCCGGATCGTCGATCATGATGAAGTGTTTCGACTTATCGAAAAAGACGAAGCGAGTTTGCGGCGCGTTCGTGTATTGCGTTTTGTAATTGTTTTCGATCGTTTCGCGAGGCGCGTATTTCAGCTTATCGCCGAGCGCACCCAGCACCAGGATGGGGCATTTGATTTGGCCGAGGTCGGGCGGCAGGTCGGTTGTGAGCAATTCATACATGGCCTGCCCAGCGGTCGCGGGATCGGATTTGTCGAGGAGCGCGGCCATCCGCTTGATGTCTTCCGGCTTCGTCACCATCGAAGGGACGGAGACCTTGTCCATGTAAGCGGCGAATTGCTCGCGCGTGCCGCGCGTCATCATTTCTCGCATTGATTCCGCGCCTTTCTGCGCGCCTTCGGCGGTGGTCACTCCCGGCAGCATGACGCCGGCGAGAAAGGGCAGACTGTCGACACAAACGATGTCGCCCGGCAGGTCGGGCGCCTTTTCGCCGATCGCGAGGGCGAGGGTGCCGCCGAGGCTATGGCCGACGATCGCCGGCTTGTTCAGTTGATGCTCGCGCGCATAAGCGATGATCTGGTCGCGCGCGTCGTCCATGAGATGATCGGTCTTAACCGGCGGCATGCTGCCGAAGCCGGCGATCGTGACGACGTGGCATTCGTATTTGTCCTGCAAATGTTTCACGGTGTCGTCCCAGACCGCGCCGGGCGTCGTGAGCCCGGGAATGAGGACGACGGGTTGACCGTGACCGGTGACTTTGACGTCGATGACTTTCGGCGCTTCGGCGGCGCGGACGGATGAAGCCGCGGACAAAAGCGCGGCGCTTAGAATCGCAATGAGTGTTTTCATGGGCACAAGCAAAGCGCGACGGTGCGCGGACCGCGCAGGAATTATGACGAACGGCTCGATGCCGTGATGAGCGGGTCATCCGGCGGCGCCGCTGGAAGGACGGGCGCTGTCCCGTCCGCGTTTCAGAAGCAGGGACGACACCGCGGTCGTCCCTCCACGTTCAGCCTAACGAGCGAAAGCGCTCTCCGGCGCTCAGCCGCGCTTGCTGAAGATTTTCAATTCTTCGGCGGCTTTTTGCAGTTCGTCGAGAGTGGCGAGAGTGGCTTCCTGTTTCTTGATTGTTGCTTCGTTCAGGATCTGCATCGCTTGCAGGGATTGGAGCATGTTTTTCGAATCGCTCGCCGGGGCCTTCGTGGCCGCCGCGGCTGCGGCAGGATTTGCGGGAGCGGAGTCCGCGGCCTGGACGACAACGGGTGATTGCGCCTGGACGGTGAGTGCCAGAACGCAGGCAGCAAGGGCGGAGAAGATGGAGGTCTTGATCATTTTAGCGGCCTCCCCGGCTGGAATAAATGCGCGCGACGCGAATGGCTTCACCTAACATGACCAGTTTGGCGTCGATTTTGGCCTGATTTTCCGCGATCTGGATTTGCTGGTCCTGCACGACCTTGAAGAGCGCCTCAATCTCCTTTTGGTCGGGCGAGGCGGGCGATTGGGCGCCGATGGAAGTGGCAAAGAGAGCGAGCGCCCCGAGGAGCGTAAGTTTTTTCATAGGTAAAGTGTTGCCGGGATAGAAGAGCAAGTCACGTTCCTGCGACCCTCGGATCTTCTCCCGGACGTCCCCCGACCGATCCGCGGCGCGAAAACTGCTTGCGGTAAGGGGTTCAAGCGATACCCTCTGCCCATGGCCGGCCCGGGAATGTTTCAGTCACAAAACCTTTCCCTACAGCAGGTCCTGGCACCGCAGCTCCAGCAGAGTCTGCTCATCCTGCAGGCGCCTCTGCTCGAACTGCGCAATCTCGTCCAGCAGGAAATGGAGACCAACCCTGTCCTCGAGGAGTTGGCCGAGCCGACGGATGAGGAGCGCCAGGTCTCCGAAAGCGAGCCGGCAGAGGATAATTTCAAGGAAGAATTCGATCAGCTCGCCAAGCTCGACGACGAGTGGCGCGATTACATGGCGCAGTCGAGCAGCTACAGCGGCCGCTCGCAGGAGGACGAGGAAAAGAGACAATTCTTTTTCGATTCCATCGCCACCCAGGAAACCCTGCAGCAGCATCTCGTTGGGCAGCTAAATCAAAACGCGCTCAGCAGCGACGACCGCAAAACTGCGGAACTAATCATCGGCAATATCGATGACAACGGCTTTCTCCAGACCACGCCGGAAGAGATGGCGATGAACACCGGAATCGCGCAGGAGGATTTCGAGCTCATGCTCACCCTCGTCCAGAGCTTTTATCCGCCCGGCGTGGGCGCGCGTGATCTGCGCGAGTGCCTGCGAATTCAACTGAAGCGCGACGGGCGCGAGAAAAGTCTCGAGTACCGGGTTGTCTCCGACCACATGGTCGACCTCGGCAAGCGCCGCTTTCCCGAGATTGCGCGCCGGATGGGAATCACCGTCGAGCAGGTCCAAAAAGCCGCCAACGGGATCGCGCTGCTCGACCCGCGTCCGGGCCAGATCTTCGCCGAGGCGCCGCAGAATTACGTCCTGCCCGACGTCACCGTGGAAAAAATCCAGGGCCAATACCAGGTCATTCTCAATGGCGAACAGATCCCCCACCTGCGCATCAGCAACACCTATAAAGACATCATGTCGCAGGATGGCAGCGGCGGTGAAGTGAAGGACTACATCCGCGACAAGATCCGGAGCGGAAAATTCCTCATCAAATCGATCCACCAACGCCAGCAGACTATCTCCAACATCGCGCACCAGATCGTGGCCCGGCAGAAAGAATTTCTCGAGCAGGGCTCGGCACATTTGAAACCGATGACGATGGTGCAAATCGCCGATGCCGTTGGGGTGCACGAGACGACCGTGAGCCGCGCCATCTCCGGCAAATACATCTCCACGCCGCAGGGAGTGTTCGAGATGAAATATTTTTTCACCCCAGGCTACCAGACTTCGAGCGGCGTCTCGATGAGCAACACGAGCGTGAAAGAAGCGATCATGGACCTGGTCAACAAGGAGTCCGGCAGCGCGCCCTTGAGCGACAAGGAAATCGTCGAGATTCTGGGCGAACGCGGCATCCCGATCGCACGCCGCACGGTCGCGAAATACCGGACTGAGCTGAATATCTTGCCGAGCAACATGCGGCGGAAGTATTGAGAAGGAAGTGAGTCCTTCTCTTCGACGCGCCGTGATTGCCGAATGGCGCGGCTTGCCATCCGATCCACCGCGGCCCGATCGGACGCAATCCACGGCCGATCTTTTGCCCAAAGTGATGCAAAAGCTCGGGCTCAAAGAGCGTTTGCAGGAGAGCGAAATTCTTGCCGCGTGGAAAACGCTGGTGGGCGATTTCATCGCCGCGCACTCCTGTCCCATCTGCCTGCGCGAGGGCATTCTCTACGTGCACGTCCTGCAGCCGGCGCTGCATTATGAGCTCGAGCGCGTCAACAAACCGGAAATCCTGCGTAAGCTCAAGCAGCGCTTCGGCGCGCGCGCAATTCGCGATCTGCGTTTCCGGTTGGGGTGATTTTGGAGGGACGACCTCCGTGTCGTCCGAGTTTGCGCGCGAAAGCAACACGGACGGGACGGAGCCCGTCCCTCCAGTTACCTTTTGCGCCTCTCTTTGCGCAGATGTTTCACAAACGCCTGCAGCGTCTCGGCGCTGACGTGATGCTCGATTCCCTCAGCGTCGGATTGCGCGACGAGGGCGGGCACGCCTAACGACCGGAGGAATTCGACCACGATCTCGTGCCGGGTGCGCGATTCCTTCGATAGTTTGCTCCCGCTCGCAGTCAGGAAGATGGAACGATAAGGCAGACTGGTGACGAGCCCTTCGCGTTGCAGCCGCTGAATGGCGCGCGCGACCGTGACGTGGGTGACGCCGAGCCGCCGCGCGATATCAATGACCCGCGCTTCGCCGGTCGCGCCGATCAGCTCGGCAATGATCTCGACGTAATCCTGCGCGATCTCGTGGGAATGCTCCTCCCGCGTCCGGCGCGGATGCTGGTGAGGCAGGGCGGGACGGCGTTGGCGGGGCTTCGCAGCCTTGGCGGCGGTGGGCGGCACGGCGAAAGCAAATCAAAGAAAGCCCCCGTTGACAACCGGAAGATGAATTTGTAGCCTCCGCTACATCTTTAAGCGTGGGCTGCGAGATGTAGAGGCTGCTAATTTTACGATGCTGGAGACGACCGAGGAAACGCCGGAAGAACCCGGTAGCTGGCGTCGCCGCGGCGGCCAGGTCTCCCTCCCGGAGTCGCATCGCAGCGTCGTCGTCCCGACCACCGCCTCTTTCTGGCGCAAGCTGGCCGCTTTCTCCGGGCCCGGTTTTCTCGTCGCGGTTGGCTACATGGACCCGGGAAACTGGGCGACCGACCTGGCCGGCGGCGCCCAGTTCGGCTACACCCTGCTCTCCGTCGTCATGATTTCCAATTTCATGGCGATCCTGCTGCAACATCTTTGCATCAAGCTCGGGGTCGCGACCGGGCGCGACCTGGCCCAGGCCTGCCGCGATCATTATTCGAAGCCGACCGTCATCTTTCTCTGGATCCTCTGCGAAATTGCGATCGCAGCCTGCGATCTGGCCGAAGTGGTCGGCTCGGCGATCGCGTTGCAATTGCTCTTTGGCATTCCGCTCGTCTGGGGTTGCGTCATCACCGCGGCGGACGTGCTCGCGATTCTCTATCTGCAAAACAAGGGCTTTCGCCGGATGGAAGCGATCGTGGTGGTGCTGATCGGGACGATCGCGCTCTGCTTCGCCTCGGAGTTGTTTTTCTCCAAGCCGCGCCTCCCCGACGTGCTCGCCGGATTTATCCCGCGCGCGAAGATCCTGACCAATCCCGCCATGCTCTATGTCGCGATCGGGATCATCGGCGCGACCGTCATGCCCCATAATTTGTATCTCCATTCCTCGATTGTGCAGACGCGGAAATTCGAGCGCACGCCGGCGGGCAAACGCGAGGCGATCAAGTTCGGCACGATCGATTCGAGCGCGGCGCTGATGTTCGCGCTCTTCATCAACGGCGCCATCCTCGTTCTCGCGGCCTCGGCTTTCCATTGGTCCGGGCACCAGGACGTGGCGGAAATCCAGGACGCGTTCAAGCTGCTCAGCCCATTGTTAGGCGTGGGTATGGCGAGCGCATTGTTTGCCATCGCGCTCCTCGCTTCGGGACAAAATTCCACCCTCACCGGCACCCTCGCCGGGCAGATCGTGATGGAAGGTTTTCTCAACTTCCGCATCGCGCCCTGGCTGCGCCGGGTGATTACGCGCGGCCTCGCGATTATTCCGGCCGTCTTGGTGATCGGCATTTTCGGAGAAGGTCAAACGACCCAGTTGCTCATCGCGAGCCAGGTGGTGTTGAGCATGCAGCTCGGGTTTGCGGTCTGGCCGCTGATGCGTTTCACCGGCGAGAAAAAGAAGATGGGCGAATTCACGAATGGTTTCTGGATCAAGCTCCTCGGCTGGGCGACCACGCTCATCATCATCGCGCTGAATGTGAAGTTGCTCTTCGATGCCTTTTTGCCGGCGGCGTGGACGGCGCTGTTTTATGGCGCGCTCGGCCGGTAGCCGCTGTAGACGTTGCCCTCTGGGCAACGCGGGTTTGCGCTTTCTTCCCGTTTGGCGCTCACACCCGCGCTTCGCAGAGCGAAGCGTCTACATTGTGTTCGGCGGCTGCGCCTAACGAGTTGCACGAAACTGGACAGCGCGCGCGATCTGGCTTAACGAATCGAAAGGAGATTCGCATGATTGGTCCCACTAAAATTTACTTCATTATTTTCGGCCTCCTCACGATTGCCGGCGGCGTCATGGGTTTCGTCAAAGCCGGCAGCACGGCTTCGCTCATCGCCGGCTCGATCAGTGGCGTGCTGCTCTTGCTGGCGGCTTTTCTCCTCCCGGGCCAGATGGTGGCCGGCCTCGCGCTCGGCGGGCTCGTTTCGCTTTTGCTGATTGGTTATTTCCTGCCCGCGTTTCTTCGCACCCACAAAGTGATGCCGGCCGGAATGATGTCGATTTTGAGCATCATCGGCGTGGTCTTTGCGATCTTCGCCTGGATCCGCAAGTAGCGGCTTCGCGTGCGTAAGTTCCGCCTGAGCACTCTCCGGGCACTCGCGCTGCTTCTCTTTCTCGCGCTTTTCAGCGCCATCGTGCTGCGCTGGATTTCGCTCGAGCGCCTGCGCCTGAGCATGCAGCGGCTCGCGCCACAGCCGCTGCCGACGGACACCGTCACGCCTGAAATTATCCCGACGCCAACCCGACCGCCGGTGATTGGCGGGAAACTGGATACGGCAAAATTGTGGAGCGGCATCACGGTCCACGCCGAGGTCGATCCAATCCCGGGTGCCGCCGCCTCGGTCGAGCGGATCGATCCGCAAAGTTATGTGCTCGACCTGAAACTCATTGTGCGCGTTCCCACCCCCAATCGGACGCTGGAGGAACTGGCCCAGGTCGCGCCGGAGTTGCCGAAACTACTTCCGAATCTCGGTGTGGCGATCGGCCCCGATTCCGTCTCGCCGCTTTTCCAGGAGCTTTACGATCTCAAGGTGCGGACGTTGCGAGAGGATCTCGTGCGGCTGGATCAACTCCTTTCCCGGCACAATTTCTACGACTGCCAGACGATCCTGCGTTTGCAGCACCCGCAGAGCAAACGAATGGCGATCCTGCTCCAGGCGGATATGGACGTCGACGCGGATGGCTCCGATGCCGATCGCCTGCCGGTCATCAACGGCGGTTCCGCGAATTTCAAGCCGTTCACCAGTTATCATTGGAAAAAAACGACTTCCATTCCGAACCAATTTTTGCCCGCGGCGGAGGAAAAGTTGCGCCGCTACGAAACCGAGTTTGCGCAGAAGGGCCTGACGATGGAGCGAAACCGCGATCTCCGGATCGGAATCCAAAGGATGAAATTGGAAGTGGACTCGCTCAAGCGCTTCAGTTTTTTAATCGCGTCAACCGATCCCTACATCGTGCTGCCGGGAATCCTGGCCCGGGCCAAGGACGCCGGGCGGGTGGGCGATTACGCGGTCGTGGTGGCGGGCGATCGGCTTCTCCCGGCGATCGTGGGCGACGTTGGGCCTTATGACAAAGTGGGTGAAGCCTCGTTGCGCATCGCGAAAGAGATCAACTCTTTGGCTACTCCCTACAACCGGCCGGTGAGCGATCTTAAGGTGACCTACCTGATTTTTCCTGGCACGGCCGACCTGCCGTTTGGACCACCCGACCTGGAGAAGATCCGGGCGCGTTGCGAAAAGTTGGTCCAGGAAATGGGTGGCGCGAGCGTGCCCTTGCATCGCTGGGTGAACTTAATCCCGACGCCAACCCCTACGCCGACGCCAACAGCCACGCCATCGCCGTCAGCTTCACCGGGCGTGCCCCCTTCGCCTAACGAATCGCCCACTCCGGTGGTGGCACCGACCTTCGCTTTCCCGACGCCGACCGAGTCCCCGTCGGTTTCGCCAACGCCAACGCCAACGCCCGCGCCTTCGCCGTCGTTGACGGCGACTGCTTCCCCGCTCGCGTCACTGTTGTAGCCGGGGTCGTTGACCGGGCGATCGGGCCTCGAGATTTACGGCCCGACCGGTTGGGACCCTGGTGAACGCCCTTGCGGCGCTGTTCCCAGCCCGCGGATAATATTTGGAGCGCCTTGTTTCTCCAAGCCGCCCAGGTAGGACTCCACCGTGAGATCGTTGGCGCGGCGCACTCTCTGCGCGACGGCCGCTATGTTCATCCCGTTCGCCCGAGAAATGTCCGACCAGCTTCTGCCTTGGGAGCGGAGACCGGCCAGTTCCTGCACTTTTGGCGCGCGATTTTGCGCGATGGTGTTGAGGGCGAGCAGCTCACCCAGCCGAAGATGCGTTTGATGCTGCTGCGCCAGGAGTTGGCCTTCGCTGATGCCGCTCACGACAGACACGGCCGAGATCGCGAAGGGACGTTCCCGCTGCGAGGTTTCGGCGCGATTGATCGCATCGATGGCACTAATCAACCCCGGCTCGTCGTTGCTCCCGCTACCACCGCCCGTTCGCACGAAGCCGCCACCGACATGGCTCCCGGTCTGCGGATCCACCCAAACCGCCTGTCGGCGTTCAACCGGCCGGCTCGAGACGGACGCGACTGCGGTCGAGGGGGTTGATTGAGTTCCCGCGGATTGGGGAGGCGCGGCACAACTCGCCAGCAAGAAACTGACGGCGAGAAAACCGAACAATGACTTTAGCATAACGAGTAGCTAAATTTTCGCGCTGCAGACGTCAAATGGATTCAGCGGCGTTTCCCGGAAAATCATCGTCGCGAGAACGTAACAATTGAGCTTTTGCCCGGGTTCTCCCCCGTGGGTAAAAAGAGTGCGTGGTCATCAATCGTACGAATCACTATCGTGCTGCGTGGATTTCCGACGTCCACCTCGACACTAGGGGGAGTAGTGCGGAGGCCCTCCTCGCGTTCCTGAAAGAGAATGAATTCGAGAATCGATGCGACGGTTGGTGACTTGCGCGAACTCGCCGGCCGCAAAGCCTCTCGTTAGGCGGGTCGCACTCGCGCCGGCCATTCCCGCGCGTAGCGGAGGAGGCGCCGCTCCAACGCTCCCGGTTTCTCGGCGAAAAAGCGCGCCCCAAGATCGAGCGCAATCTCTTCCCGCTCGCGCTCGTGCCTGCTGATAAGCCCGCCCAGAACGGCCCTTTCTTCTTCGCGCTCGGCTCCCGCGGCCAGCCGCATCCGGAAAAAACCCAGGTCATGCAGATCCCCCAATTGCTGGCCGAGCGTCCTCGCATCCTTGATGATTTCGCTCATCACGGCCGGGTTGAGACTCTGCAGGAGCCGCGATTGGTACCAGATGTCTTTCACTCTCTTGCGCCAGGAGTGAAAATTCTCCGGGGTTGTTTCCGCGCCCACGCACTTGAAACACCTGCGCCCGCGCTTGTAGGAAAAGCGCAGCGCGCCACAAAGATCCTCGATCTCGAGATCACCCAGCGGCCAGCCCTCGAGTCGATCGCCGATCCAACGCAGGGTCATTTCCGCGGTCTGCCTTTGCGGACCGAAACAATCGGCGTGGATCGCCAGTTCCTTTTGCAAAGCCGCGGCGGTCTCTGCGAAAGCCGTCTTGGACTGCTCCGCCTCGGCGCCCAGTTTCTCGAGCAGTTGTAGCTGCACGCGGGCATCGCGCGAGCCGGAGAAACCGCGCGCCACTTCGCGCAGGCGGTCGTTCTCTTCTCGGAAAATTTCCGGACCGATTTTTCTGCGAATGAGACGCAAGAGCGCCCTGATTTTCTTGATGTCCTTGCGCGTCTCATGGACGGCGGCGGCTTCCTTTCCGGCGGTCGCAGCGGCGATCTCGCCAAGCGCGCTTTCGAGTTGCTCGCGCGCGATCCGGCGTATCCCGGCGGCGAGGCCTTCGCCGGTCTTTAAGCGGTAACTCATTTTGAGAAGAAGCGCGCTACCCCGCCTGGATTTGAACCATGAATAACCCCGAAAGCTTTCGGGGCTGTGCTTCTCCGCGCGGATTTCATCTTGGTTGCGCTACCCCGCATGGATTTGAACCATGAATAACGCCTCCAAAGGGCGCTGTGTTACCGTTACACCACGGGGTATTGCTGCTGGCCTGCGCGCCCGAGGCGAACCGGCGCAGCGCCAACGAATCTTTAGAACGCAAATCGCAATTGGCAAATCATCCCGCCGCCCCGGCATTTCGCTCGAGGCCAAATCCAGCTACTTTCCCAGTCTTGTGAAACTGAACTCTGCAAAATTTCGCGTCGCGCCGGGGCGCGTGTTGCGGCTCAGCAAATGTCCGACCGAAACGAAACCGCTCTATAAATCGAAGTCGCATTATCGCAAAATGCTCGCCCACCAGGTCGAGCAGATGAGTGCGCTGCAGAATCTGCTCTACGCGCACGATCGTTATGCCCTGCTCCTCATTTTTCAGGCGATGGACGCCGCCGGCAAAGACAGCGCGATCAAGCACGTCATGTCGGGCGTTAACCCGCAGGGCTGCCAGGTCTACAGCTTCAAACATCCAAGCGCGGAGGAGCTCGAGCACGACTTTCTTTGGCGCACGACTCAGCGCCTCCCGGAGCGCGGTCGGATTGGCATTTTCAACCGCTCTTATTATGAGGAAGTGCTCGTCGTCCGGGTCCATCCCGAGATTCTGCGCGGCGAAGCGTTGCCGGCCGAGCTGGTCAACGAAAAGACGATCTGGGCGGAGCGTTACCGTTCGATCAACGACCTCGAAAGTCATCTCGCCCGCAACGGCACCCGCATCCTGAAATTTTTCCTGCACGTTTCGAAAGACGAGCAGCGCAAACGTTTTCTCGCCCGCATCGATGATCCGGAGAAGAACTGGAAATTCAACGCCGGCGACCTCGCTGAACGCGCGCTCTGGAAGGAATACATGACCGCTTACCAGGAGTGTCTTGGCGCGACCAGCACGGTGGCGGCGCCCTGGTACGTGATCCCCGCGGACGACAAGAAAAACGCGCGCCTCCTTGTCGCCGAGGCGATCGTCGAGACGCTCGAGGGGTTAAAGATGTCCTATCCCGAGCCCGACAAGGCTCATCGCAAGGAACTCGAATCGATCCGGCAGACGCTGGCCAACAAAAAGGATTAACGAGGATACAGGCCGGCTGGCGCAGATGACTCCCTCGCGGTTGAATTTCCGACTCGACGCCGTCGCGCCCGCTACGCGCGCTCGCGCCGCGACCTTTCGCACTTTGCATAACGAAGTGCAGACGCCGCTCTTCATGCCGGTGGGCACGCAGGCGACAGTAAAAGCGCAGCTCACCCGCTCCCTCGAAGAAGCTGGCTCGCAGATCCTGCTCGCGAATACCTACCACTTGTTGCTCCGGCCCGGCGCGGAGGTCTTCCGGCGCACCGGCGGGATTCACGGTTTCATGAGCTGGGATCGCGCCGTCCTGACCGACTCCGGTGGATTCCAAATCTTCTCGCTCCCGCATTCGCGCTCGATGAGCGAGGAGGGCGCGGTTTTCCAAAGTTATCTCGACGGGCGCACCATTTTGCTCAGCCCGGAGTTGAGCATCGAAACCCAAATTGCCATCGGGAGCGACATCATGATGGCGCTCGATCAATGCATCGCCTCGACCGCGGACGAGGCGAGCGCCCGAGCGGCGGTCGAGATCACGCAGCGCTGGGCGGCGCGCAGCCTCGCGGCGCGCGGGGATTCGCCGCAATCGATCTTCGGGATTGTGCAGGGCGCGCTCTTCCCGGAACTCCGGAAACAGAGTGCGGATTCGTTAGGCGAAATGCCTTTCGACGGTTTCGCGATCGGCGGACTGGCCGTCGGCGAAAGCAAAAGCGAGCGCGAAGATCTGACCGAATTCACCGCCCAACTCTTGCCCGCCGATAAACCGCGCTACCTCATGGGCGTTGGGACGCCGCTCGACATTCTGGAAGCGGTCCACCGCGGAGTCGACATGTTCGATTGCATCATCCCGACGCAACTGGCGCAACGCGGCGCCGTCTTCACCTCGCGCGGTTTTCTCCAGATGCGCCGCAGCGTCTACAAATTTTCGACCGACAAACTCGATCCCGCTTGCGCCTGCCCGACCTGCGCGCGCTACTCGCGTGCCTACCTCCATCACCTCACGAAGGCGAGCGAGACGCTCGGCTGGCAGCTCCTCGGCAAGCACAACATCCATTTCTATCACCAGCTAATGCGCGACATTCGGGAGAGCATCCTCGCCGGCCGGTTCGCCGAGTTTTACCGGGAAAAGCGTGCCCTTCTCCAGGAATCGGACCGCGAAAATCCGATGCGGCATCCAGCGCCGGCGCGGAAACGATCGGTGTCGTTAGGCAATTACGAAGTCCACATCGCGCAGGAGGGTTTTGCGAGCATCCGGCAGGCGTCCTCCGGTGAGATCATGCACATGCGCACTCCGCCGATGGAGGAAGCGCACAGTCTTTACGTCGAGCAATCGCAGCTCGCGCAGCGTCTCGGGCCTCCCGCTTCCGAACCGCTCGTCATCTGGGATGTCGGCCTCGGCGCGGCGGCCAATGCCATGGCCGCGATCCAATGCTATGAGGCGACGGCCTCGTTAGGCACGCTCCGTCCGCTCCGCCTCATCAGCTTCGAAAACGATCTCGACTCGCTCCGTCTCGCCCTCCGGCACGACAACAAGTTTCCCTATCTCCGCCACGGTGGGCCCGTCGGAATCCTGGAGAAAGGCGAGTGGCAATCGAAGCGGCATGCCGGATTGAGCTGGCAACTGGTGACGGGCGATTTTCTCGAAACCGTGCGGCAGGCGCCGCTCCCGCCCGACCTTATTTTTTACGACATGTTTTCCAGCCGCACGCACGGCGAACAATGGACGATCGAGAATTTCCGCCGCTTGTTCGCCGCCTGTCGCGGACGGGCGGCGGAGCTTTTCACCTACACGCACTCGACCGCGGCGCGCGCCGCCCTTCTCGCCGCCGGGTTTTACGTCGCGAAAGGGCGCCGCGCCGGAGTCAAAGAGGAGACCACCATCGCGTTCACTCCCGCGGCCCTGGGTTCGCCCTTCGCCTGCCGTTATGAGTTACTCGCCGCGGAGTGGATCGGGCGCTGGAATCGTTCCCAGGCCAAGTTCCCAGCGGAAGTTTCGCTCGAACAACAGCCGGCCTTTGAGGAGCAAATTCGCCGGCACGAGCAGTTTCGGAGGGACATGCTTCCGCATGTCCTGGACGCGCGGAAGCGCGCCCCTCCGCCGGCCTAACGAGGCGGCGGTGCCGCCTTCTCCGCGTAGGGCCCGGCCTCAAGCAGCTGGTCGATGCCGCCCTGGTTTTGCATCAGCGCTTTCATGCTCCAATGAATGTGACCCGGTGATGACGTGCCGCGGCGAGTGAGCGCGATCTGTTCGATAATCTCGCGCGCCGGGCGTTTCGATCCGATCCGTTCTGTCGCGATGCCGGGCCAGACCGACCTGCCGTTGCTCTGCGCACGCCACCAATTCAGCAACACGGGAAAGCTCTGCTTCGCCGGCTCGATGCTCCAGTAAAGTTGCGGCGCCAGGTAATCGACCCAGCCTTCCGCGAGCCACTTGCGCGAGTCGGCGAAGAGTTGTCCGTAGGCATCCAGCCCCGCTTGGGTGGTCGGCGGCACGCCCGGGCGCCAGATGCCAAAAGGACTGATCCCGAAACGCGCCCCCGGCCGCGCCGCCTTGACCGCGCGATAGGTCGCGCGCACGAAATCGTTGATGTTTTCGCGGCGCCAATCGGCCCGGCTCAGTCCGCTTTTGGCGTCGTAGCGTTGCCAGGTCGCATCATCCGGAAAAGTCGCCGCGCCCGGTTTGAGCGGATACGGATAAAAATAATCGTCGAGATGCACGCCATCGACTGCGTAACGACGCGCGATCTCCGTGATGACGCCGATGACGTAGGCGCGCGCGGCCGGCTCGCCCGGGTCGATCCAGAGTTGTTTGCCGAAACGGCGGACCCATTCCGGATGCTGTTTCGCGACGTGATTGGCGGGCAAACTTTCGCTGACGCTCAACGCCGCGCGAAAGGGATTGACCCAGGCATGCAGCTCGAGCCCGCGTGCGTGCGCCTCGGCGATCGCAAACTCGAGCGGATCGTAGCCCGGCGACACGCCTGCTTTCCCGCTGAGGAATTTCGACCACGGCTCCTGTTGCGAAGCATAGAGCGCGTCACTCGCCGGGCGGACCTGGAGCAGAATCGCGTTCAGCTTCAGCTCCGCGGCCCGATCGAGGAGCGCGCGCAGTTCGGCTTTCTGCGCGGCCGCGGAGAGACCAGGTCGCGAAGGCCAGTCGAGATTGTAGACCGTCGCCACCCACGCGCCGCGAAATTCCCGCTCCGCGCCCTGGACCGCATCGCCCGACAAAAGAAGCGCGCCGAGCAAGAGCGGAAGGAAGAATTTCTTGAGCATCTGTGGATTCGTTAGGCCATGACTGCTTCTTCCGCTCCGGCAAACATGTCTTCGATGTCGCGCTTGTCGCGATCGTTAGGCGAAGCGGCCCGGCCGTCATCCCGAATGGCGCGCGCGTGCGCCAGGAGCACAGCGCGATCGGACGCGCGCACGAGGTGGGGGCCGATCCGCCCCAGCACGTCGAGCAAGCGCACGGTTACCGCCACGCTGCTGCAACCATATTGCCGCACCTGATTGAGGGCGGAATTGGCAATCCCCCCGAAGTCCGTCGCGTCAGTGATGACGCGCAATTTCCCTTCGTCGTCGTAACGCCAGCGAGAAGGAATTTCGCGCCCGGCCATCTGGATCAAGGCTGCGCCGAGCCATTCGATGCAGGTGATGGCGGTAAAGGGATCGTTCACGCCCGGCGACAAAGCGCGCACCGCGACCTCGACCAGTTGATCGATCGAATACTCAATGTCCTGGGTCGGCGTCCGATCCCGGCCGAAAAAAATGTTCCGCAGAATATCGTCCGCCAGCGCATCGTCGCCCTGCGCGCGCGGCACGACCTCAGCGAGGATGTCCCCGGCCGCGATGAACTGGCCCGGCCGGCGGCAAAGCCGAATAATCAGCTCCTTTTCCTGCGCGAGTTGGAGCAGGTTCTCCATCGCGATCGCCTGGATGAACCCGCTCTTCTCGGAGGCAATCGTGCGCGGGTCGTGCTCGAACTGGGCCGGGAGCTTGTCCTCCCGGTTCGCTGACTCGTTAGGCGATCCCAGTTTCTCGGGATAGAGCCGGTCAATGTTCGAGCGCAAGTCGCCGGCCACGCGCGCGATCACGTTCTCGGCAATGATCGAGGTCGAGATGTGGTGGATGAAAAATATGAGGAACCCGACACTGGCGACGGCGAAGACGACGCCGCAGGTGACAGAAAGAAACGGGACGACCGTGACCTGATCGGTGCCACGAATCGCGCGCAGAACGAGCAAACAATAAAGATAGGTGGCAACAAAAACGCCGAGCACGAGTTGGGTGCCGCGGTCATTCATGAAATTGCGCAGGAGGCGCGGCCCGAATTGCGAGGAGGCCAGGGTCAACGTCACAATCGTGATGGAGAAAACGACGCCGGCCACGGTGATGGTGGAGCTGGCGATGGTGGCGAGCACATTGCGCGCGCCTTCCGCGCCGCCCGCCCAGATCCAGGCGGTGTCGCGGGCCCATTTCGGATTCAGGGTGGTGTCGATGTGGAGAGTGAAGGCGGAAAGGAGAATCGCGCCGAGCGCGAGGAGGGAAGGGAGAAACCAGTAGCTGGAGCG
>JBDTCM010000078.1:0-8750 GCA_039923575.1 Chthoniobacterales bacterium | reverse complement strand
AATTCTCGCGGCTGAAATCGCCGCCGTCTTTGATGTAGTTAAGGGTCGAGCCGTGAAGATCGGCACTGCCGCTGATCAGCAACGGCATCGCCTGCGCGAGCGGCTGGAGGACTTCGCTGCCGGCTTTGCGGGTGGCGAGTTTGGCGTCGTTAGGGAAATTCGGGATCGTGGCCATCAGATCGGCCGGCACTTTTTTCGCGATGGCGTCGTCCAGCATCTGCGCCTTCTCGGAATTCTTTCCGCGCCAAGCCTGATAAGTTTTCTCCCAGCGATCATACGCCGCGATCAGATCCTTTTTGTGCCCGGCGAAATATTCGCGCACATCGTCGGAGACGAAATAATGCTGCTCGGGCAACCCGAGCCCTTTGCGCGCGGCTTCGGCATATTTGGCGCCGCCCTCGCCGTGCGCCTTGGAGGTGCCGGCTACTTCGGGAATGCCTTTCCCGATCAAAGTGTGCGCGATGATGAACTTCGGTTTCCCGTTGTCTGATGATTTCGCGGTCTCGATCGCGTCGAGAAATGCCTGCATGTCCTGGCCATCGATTTCCTGCACGTCGAAGCCGTAGGCGCGGAAGCGCATCCCGGTGTCTTCGCTCTGGGTCACCTTGGCCATCGCGTCGAGGGTGACGGCGTTGGAGTCGTAAATCAGGATCAAATTATCGAGGCCGAAATGGGCACCGAAGGCGCTCGCTTCCGCCGAGACGCCCTCCTGTAAACAACCGTCGCCCGCGAGACAGATAATGTGCTGATCGAAAATCCGGTGTTCGTCAGTATTGAAGCGCGCGGCCGCCATCTTCGACGCCATCGCGATCCCGACCGCATTGGCCACACCCTGGCCTAACGGACCGGTAGTGCATTCGACTCCCGGTGTTTCATGAAACTCCGGATGCCCCGGCGTCTTGCTGTGCAGCTGCCGGAAACGCTCGATCTCCGACATCGGCAAGTCGTACCCACTCAGATGCAGCCACGCGTAGAGAAACATGCTCCCGTGTCCGGCGGAGAGGACAAAGTAATCGCGGTTGATCCAGCGCGGTTGATCGGGGTTGTGATGAAGCGCGTAGCCGTAAAGGACCGCGCCCATTTCGGCGCAACCTAACGGCAGGCCGAGATGCCCTGATTGCGAGGCGTGGACAGCATCGATGCAAAGACCGCGGGCCTGATCGGCCGCGCGCGAGAGGACTTCGAGATTTAAACTCATGGACCGACTCTAACGGCAAAAGGGCGCGGAATGGAATCGCAAGTTTTTGGATCGGTCAAAAATGTGGGAGGGGCCTTAACGCCCCGATGGCTTGGCGCGTAGCATCGCGCTGGGAGATCGGGGCGCTCAGGCCCCTCCCACATTATTTCTTCGTTGCCGGCGCCGCCTTCTCGCTCAAAGTGAAACTCCATTGCGCTTCCGCTTTTTTCCCGCCGACTTTGGCTTCGACAATGACGGAACAGGCGTCGCCGTGCAGCGGCTGGGTCACCTGGTAGGTAATCGTCTTGTTTGCCGCGTCATACTTCGCCGGCACGAGGCCCAATCCGCTCACCCGCATTTTCACCGAGTTCGGCTCGATGCCTCCGATTGCGCCGAGGTTCGCTTTGATGAGCGGTTTGGAGCTCGCGGTCGAGCCATCGGCCGGCTGCGGATTGATGCTGCCGAGCGGGATTTCCTCGACCGCCGCGGCGCCGCCGCTCGACGATCCGCCAAAGCTGGTCGCATCCTCGAAAACCTTCGGTTTGTTCGCTTCGATCATGTAGCGGCCTAACGAGTCCATGGGCGAACTGTAGGTCAGCTTCTGGCCGTAAACGGTGAAGACCGCCTCGAAACCGGCTTTCTTGGTCGCTTCCTTCACCCGGTCGTTGTAGTAGCCAAACGGGACCGCGAAACAATTCACCCGGATGCCGAGCTTCTGCTCCAGGGTCGCCTTGGAGCCGCCGACTTCGCTCTCGAGCCACTCGTTGTATTCTTCCGGATTCAGTTTGCGCTTGGTCGATTTGTCGTAGGGCTTGCGCAGATCCTGGTGAGTCGCACTGTGCGCCTCGATGTCGACTCCGGCATCGCGCATTTCGGCCAGTTGCTCCCAACTCATGGCGGCGCCGCCCCCGTACTTCCCGCCTTTGATTCCTTCGGTGTAAATGAAGAGCGTGAAGGGGTAGCCGAATTTCTTCAGGATCGGCCAGGCGACTTCATAACCGGTTTTCCAGCCGTCATCGATCGTAATGATGGCCGAGTGTGACGGAATCGATTTCTCCCCGCGTTTCCAAGCGAGGAAATCCTGCATCCCGATGACCGCGATCTTCTTGTCCTTCAGCTCCTGCATCTGCGCCTCAAACGCTTCCGGCGTGATCTCGGTGTCAGGGCGCCGCACTTGTTTCTCAAAGCGGTGATAACCTAAGACGACGACCTGGGCGGTCTGGTCGATCGGGGGCTGGGTCGGCTGCGGCGTGGCGGTAGGAGTCGCAGCCACCACGGCGGCCGGCTTCGGCGTCGGAGTCGGGGTGGGTTTGGACCCAAAGGTGAAACTTCCTTTTTTGCAGCCGCCCAAGGCGAGCCCGCCCAGCAGCAAAACGATGATAAAACGGTTCCGCATAATCGAGTCGTAGCCATCGGGTGCGACCACCGAAAAAACAAGCGCTTTTCGCTCTGCCGAGCGAAGTTCTCTTGTGCCCGGCTTTACTTTTGCCCGGCACGCGATTCGCTTTATTACGTTTGCGTGGACCGATTAACCAGACTTTGCGCCCTCCCCACTTTGGCGGCCGTGCTCTTGCTCGGCGGTTGCGCCACGGTCGCGACCAATACCAGCCACAGCTTCGACACCGTCGTGGTCGATGCCGGGCACGGGGGCAAGGATAGCGGCGCGGTCCGGCGTCACGCGCCCGCCGAGAAAGCGGTCGCGCTCGATGTCGCCTTGCGCGTGGATCGCAAGTTGCGCGAGTCGCAGCTCAAGACCGTCCTGACGCGTGACGACGACACCTTCATCCCTCTCGACAACCGCGTCGCGCTCGGCAACCGGCAGGGCAATTCCATCTTCATCAGCATCCATTTCAACGACTCGCGCCGGCGCGGCGTGGAAGGGATCGAAACCTATTACCACTCGCCCTACGCCTACGATCTCGCCGCAGCGATCGAGCGAAATCTTTGCACCCTGCCTGGCACTGTGAACCGCGGCGTGCACACCGCCCGTTTCCGCGTCCTGCGCAATCTCCGCTATCCCTCCGTGCTGGTGGAATGCGGCTACCTCAGCAATCGCTCTGAGGCACGCGATGCGGCGGATGCCGATTACCGCGAAGGCCTCGCCGAGAAAATCGCGGGCGCGATCGTCGACTATCGCTACGGTCGGGGCACGTATCACAGCCGGCCCGTGGCGCAGGCCGGCGGCGTTAGTGGCGGCAGCTCCTCGTTCCAGTCTAGCGTTCGCTAAAACTCCTTGCCTCTCTCCTCGCGCCCGATCGCGGCGAGGAAGATGAGCACTACAAAAACCGTCAGCGTCACAGCAGCCATGGTGAAGGCATAATCCGGCTGACCGTTTGGCCGGACGAAATGCTCGGCCAGCTTCGCCTGCAACATCGCGGCATTGGCGGAAAAGAAATTTCCCAGCTGATAAACCACTCCCGGGAAAGTCCCGCGCCAGGCGGGCGGCGAGAGTTCGTTCAAGTGCACCGGGACCACGCCCCACGCGCCTTGCACCATGAACTGCATGCCAAAGCCGCCCGCGATCAGGAGCGGAATTGTGGGTGAAAAGATCCAGACCGGGATGATCAAAGTTCCGAGCCCGGCCGCAATTATGATTGTGCGGCAGCGTCCCCAGCTCTGCGAGAAATGACCGAGCAACGTGCCCCCAAAAATCGCGCCGAGATTGTAAATGATCGCTATCGGCGCCGTCTGGTTCACGGAAAGCCCGCGCTGCTTTTGCAGGAAAGTCGGGTAAAGATCCTGCGTGCCGTGCGACATGTAATTGAAAGCAGTCATGAGAAGCACGGCGTAAAAGAAGAGCCGCCAATGCTCCTTCATGAAATGAATCATGCCTAACGAGTCGGTTGCCGTTTCCCGCCGGCGCTGCCAGACGGCCGATTCCGGCACGTGCGCCCGAATATAGATCACGAGCAGGGCCGGCAGCGCGCCCACGACAAAAAGCGCGCGCCATCCGAAGTGCGGAAAGACGAGCCAATACGCGACCGCCGCGAGCAGAAAACCAAAGGAGTAACCTTGCTGCAGGATTCCCGAGGCGAGCCCGCGCGCCTTGGCCGGCAGGCTTTCCATGGCGAGCGAAGCGCCCAATCCCCATTCGCCACCCATCCCGATCCCGTAGAGCGCTCGAAAAATCAAAAAGACGGTGTAGTTGGGCGAAAAGGCGGTCAGCAACTCCATCAACGAATAAAAAATGATGTCGACCATCAACGGGATGCGCCGTCCGAAGCGATCGCCAAGCAACCCGAAGAGGAGCGCGCCTAATGGGCGCATCATGAGGGTGAGGGTAATGGCGAATGTCACCTTCACGATCGAAACCGAAAACTCGGTCGCGACATCCTTGACGACGAAGGTGAGAAGGAAAAAATCGAGCGCGTCGAGCGTCCAGCCGAGGAAACAGGCAAGGAAGGTTTTGCGTTGGACGGCGTCGAGCGAGCGGTAAATGCGGAGCACTTCCACGGCTGCTTTTAGCTTTCCGCTCCGCGCGAAGGGAAGCACGAATCAACACATCGACGCATCATGATACGTCAATTTGTTCCTTGAGAACGGCACGGAAGCTGGTTTCTTCTCCTTCATGTCGAGCGAACTCCATCCCTTCGAGGTTTTGTTGCGCGCGCGCATAGTGGTGCTCGATGGCGCGATGGGCACCACCCTCCAGCGCCTGCACCTGAGCGAGGCGGATTATCGAGGAAAGCGGTTTCGCGACTGGAAAGGGAAAGATCTCAAGGGCGCGCACGAACTGCTCCTGCTCACCCGCCCCGAGGCGGTTGAGCGCGTGCACGAGGAATATCTTCAGGTCGGCGTCGATGTCCTCGAGACCAACACTTTCAGCGCCACCACCATTGGCCTGCACGAGTTCCTCTTTGACGAGACCGCCGCGAGCGGGCGCAAGGATCCGGAATTTTTCGAGCGCGTTGTTAATGATCCGGACCTGCGCGCGATCGCGCACGAGATGAACGTCGTCGCGGCCCGGCTCGCGCGGCAGGCGATCGAACGCATCGCCTCGGATTCTCGGCGCTTCGTCGCCGGTGCGCTCGGTCCCCTCCCCGTCACCGCTTCTTTATCTCCTGACGTCAACGATCCCGGCTTTCGTGCCGTTACTTTCGACCAGATCAAACGCAGCTATCGCGACCAGGTCGACGGGCTGCTCGAAGGCGGCGTCGATCTCCTGCTCGTTGAAACCGTCTTCGACACCTTGAATGCGAAAGCCGCGCTCTTCGCGATCGCGGACGCTTTCGAGGAACGCGGACGCCGCGTGCCGCTCATCGTCTCGGGCACGGTCACGGATCGCTCCGGCCGCACATTGAGCGGGCAAACCGTGGAAGCGTTTCTCAATTCCACCGCGCACGCATCTCCGCTCGTGGTTGGATTGAACTGCGCGCTCGGACCGGATGAGATGGCACCGTTCCTTGAGGAGCTGGCGCACAACGCTTCCACCTTCGTAAGCGCCTACCCGAACGCCGGCCTGCCCGATCCACTTTCCGAAACCGGTTTCCCCGAAACGCCGGAAACGTTCGCGCCGAAAGTCATCGGGTGGGCGCGCAACGGCTGGCTCAACCTGGTCGGCGGCTGCTGCGGTACCACGCCGGCGCACATCGCAAAACTCGCCGCTGGGGTGCGCGACTTGCCGCCGCGCGCTCAGCCAATGTGGGAGGGGCCTTTGCGCCCCGATTCCGCGACGGCAGCCACAACGGATCGGGGCACAAAGGCCCCTCCCACATTGCATCTCTCTGGACTCGAACCGCTCAATGTCACGCACGACTTCGGTTTCGTCATCGTCGGCGAGCGCACCAACGTGACCGGCTCGCCAAAATTTTCGAAGCTCATTCTGGGCGGCGATTTCGACGGCGCGGTAGCGGTAGCGCGCCAGCAGGTCGCCAACGGCGCCAACCTCATCGACATCAATCTCGACGAAGGCATGCTCGATTCCGAAGCGGCCATGACCCGTTTCCTCAATCTGATCGGGAGCGAACCGGAGATCGCGCGCGTGCCGTTCATGATCGACAGCTCGAAGTGGACCGTGCTCGAGAACGGCTTGAAATGCGCGCAGGGCAAGGGCGTGGTCAACTCCATCTCGCTCAAGGCCGGCGAGGAGGAATTCCTCCGCCAGGCGCGACTCGTTAGGCGCTACGGCGCGGCCGCGATCGTAATGGCCTTCGACGAGACCGGGCAGGCCGATACGCTCGCGCGCCGGACCGAAATTTGCCGGCGCGCCTACGATCTGCTGATGCAGCGCGCCGGCTTCCCGGCGAGCGACATCATTTTCGATCCCAACGTGCTCACCGTCGCCACCGGACTCGATGAGCATCGCAATTACGCGGTCGATTTCATCGACGCGACGCGCTGGATCAAGGCCAACCTGCCGGGCGCGCGGGTCAGCGGCGGAATCAGCAACGTTTCATTTTCGTTCCGCGGAAACAACACCGTGCGCGAAGCGATGCACGCCGCCTTTCTTTATCACGCCATTCGCGCCGGGCTCGACATGGCGATCGTCAATGCCGGCCAGCTCGCCGTCTACGAAGAGATCGAACCCGTCTTGCGTGAGCACGTGGAAGATGTCCTGCTCAACCGGCGCGAGGACGCGACCGAGCGGCTGGTCGATCTCGCCGCCAATGTGAAAGCGAAAGGCCGCACGCCGGTGGAAGAGAAGGCGTGGCGCGCAGATCCGGTCGCGAAACGCCTCGAGCATGCGCTCGTGCAGGGCATTACCGATTTCATCGAGAAAGACACGGAGGAAGCGCGGCAACATTTCGCCCGCCCGCTCGAAGTGATCGAGGGACCGCTCATGGCCGGGATGGGCGTGGTCGGTGATTTGTTCGGAGCCGGAAAAATGTTTCTGCCGCAGGTGGTGAAATCCGCGCGGGTGATGAAGAAGGCGGTCGCCTACCTGATGCCGTTCATGGAAGCGGAGAAAACGGCCGACGCGAAACCGCAGGCGCGCATCGTCATGGCGACGGTCAAAGGCGACGTGCACGACATCGGCAAGAACATCGTTGGCGTCGTCCTGCAATGTAACAACTACGAAGTGATCGACCTCGGCGTGATGGTGCCGGCCGCGAAGATTCTCGAAACCGCGCGCGCGATGAACGCGGACGTGATCGGCCTGAGCGGTCTCATCACTCCGTCGCTCGACGAGATGGTGCACGTCGCGCAGGAAATGGAGCGGCAGCAATTTCAACTACCGCTCCTGATCGGCGGCGCGACCACGAGCCGGGCGCACACCGCGGTCAAGATCGCGCAGCATTATCACGAGACGGTGGCGCACGTGCTCGACGCTTCGCGTGCGGTCGGCGTGGTCAGCGCGCTCCTCAATCCGAATGCGAAGGCAAAATTCGACGCCACTACGCGGGCGGACTACGAGCGATTGCGCAGCGAGCACGCCAACCGCACGCGCGAGAAGAAAATGCTCACCCTCGCGCAAGCGCAGGCCAATCGCCTAACGGTTGATTGGAAGAGCTATGAGCCACCCGTCCCGGAGTTCATGGGTGTGCGAGCGGTTTCTTCTGGATTGGGGAGCGCGGGCTGTCAGCCCGCAGTTGCCGGGAGTCTCCCGGCAACGGAGAGCGACGTCGCATCTACCGGCGGGAGCGTGTCTCGGCAGACTGCCGAGACGGACGGGCTGACAGCCCGTGCTCCCCGGAATGGTGGCGATACATCACGCGAATGCGTAAGCGAAATTTCGCTCTCTACTTTGGTCGAGTACGTCGATTGGTCGCCCTTTTTTCATACCTGGGAATTGCGCGGGCGTTATCCGGCGATTTTTGAGGACGCGGTTGTCGGAGCACAGGCGCGCGAACTTTTTGGCGAGGCGCAGGAGCTCTTGCAGCGGATCGTGGACGAAAAGCTGCTCACCGCCGGGGGGGTTTATGGGTTCTGGCCGGCCAATTCAGCCGGCGATGATGTCGAGATCTATCGCGATGAGTCGCGCACGGAAGTCATCGCGCGCTTGCATTTTCTGCGGCAGCAAATGCAGAAGCCGGCGGGACAGACCAACTATTGCCTGGCGGATTTCGTCGCGCCGAAGGATTCCGGCCGGCACGATTATCTCGGCGGTTTCGCCGTCACCGCGGGCATCGGGGCGGACGAGCTGGCTAAGACATTCCAGGCCGAGCACGACGATTACAATGCGATCATGACCAAGGCGTTGGCCGATCGACTGGCGGAAGCGTTTGCCGAATACCTGCACCGCGAGGCGCGCCGGGCCTGGGGTTTCGGAGCGGAAGAAGGCCTCACGACGGACGATCTGGTTCGGGAACGTTACCGCGGTATTCGTCCGGCGCCCGGCTATCCCGCTTCGCCTGATCATGTCGAAAAGCGGACGCTCTTCGACTTGTTGTCGGCGGAGGAACACGCCGGCATTCATCTGACGGAGTCCTTCGCCATGCATCCCGGGGCGAGCGTGAGCGGACTCTACTTCTCGCATCCCGATTCGCGTTATTTCGCGGTTGGAAAGATCGAGCGGGACCAGGCTGCCGATTACGCCGCGCGTAAAGGTGAGTCGTTAGGCGAGATTGAGAAATGGCTTTCGCCTAATCTGAACTACGAACCAGAGAATGTGGGAGGGGCCTTTGTGCCCCGA
>JBDTCM010000077.1:0-6147 GCA_039923575.1 Chthoniobacterales bacterium | reverse complement strand
GGGCGGAAAAAGCCTTTCCGCGTCCTTCTTTGCCTCTCTCGCCGGCTCCTGGAGTCACTCAGAACCTCTCCCACTCACTTTCATTCTCTCCGACCCACTTTACTCGCTCCGACTCTCCCGCTTCCGTCCTAACAGTCTGGTTTCCATCTAACGCTCCCAAACCTATTTATTCGACAGCCCCGTTAGGCCTATTCGTTGTGACCATAGCCAAGCGGCTCACCTATAATGATTGTTTGTCCTGCATACTGCCATTTGCCATCAACGCGTCGCACAGTCGCGTAGCTGAATTCGTGTTTCCGATTGTAGTACAGGCGAATCTCGTCACATCCGATGACTTGTGGAAAAACGTTTTGGTTCCATGGCTCCTGTCGCCTGACGACGGTCGTGGCGATGCGAACATCCTCGCCCGAGGGCCAATAACAGGCGCATCCGGAAAACATGAAAGCGGTTAGGACAGCTTGAACAGCGCGTTGCATAAGCCTAACGAGAATTAGACGAAGGTTCGTCTTTAAAGGCGAACAATTTTTCGCCTAACACGACGACGCTCGGGCTGGCGGGCGGATAAAGACGGGGAACCACGTCCGGCTTTTTCGCAGGTTGGGCCGGCGGCGACAAGCGAGAAATGAGTCGCTCGTGACAAAATCAGTGCGCGGGTGGAGGCGAACGAGGCGGCCAGGATTGTTGTCGGCAGGCGCGGAAACCCCGCCTGGAGGTGGCGGGGCAATCGGTGGAGAATTCGTTAGGCGGGGGCACCGCTGAGCTCGCCACCAAGGGGCGGGGCGACGTCGGGCGCGATGACCACTTGCTTGGGCGGTTTCTCCGGCGCGAGCTTACCGGTGGGCGGAGGCGGGCCGGGCGGCGGATTGATCAAGCGGCCGTGTTCGATCACTTCGCGAATCTGGTTGCCGTCGAGCGTTTCGAATTCGAGCAGGGCTTTCGCGATCACTTCGAGTTTTTCGCGGTTCTTGAGCAGAATTTCTTTGGCGCGCTTGTAAGCGTCGTCGACCAGTTTTCTCACTTCCTGGTCGATCTGTTCGGCGGTGGCTTCGCTGTAATCGCGGGCGCGTGAGATGTCGCGGCCGAGGAAGACGTAATCTTCATGCTCGCCGTACTCGACCATGCCCATCTTGTCGCTCATGCCCCATTCGCAAACCATCTTTCTCGCCAGTCGCGTCGCCATCTGGATGTCGCCGCGCGCGCCGCTCGTGACGTCGCCGAAAACAATTTCCTCGGCCACGCGCCCGCCCATGCTGACGACGAGATCGTCGAGCAGTTCGTTGCGGCGCTGGGTGTACTTGTCCTCGAGCGGGAGCCACATGGTCGAGCCTAACGACGGCCCGCGCGGGATGATTGTGACCTTGTGCAGCGGCTCGGTGAATTCCAGAAGCTCGAGCAACAAGGCGTGCCCGGCTTCGTGATAGGCGGTGTTGGTCTTTTCTTTTTCGCTCAACGCCAGGCTACGGCGCTCTTTGCCCCAGCGCACCTTGTCGCGGGATTCTTCCAGCTCGGAGAGCGTGATACCCTTTAGTCCACGACGCGCAGCGAGAAGGGCCGCTTCGTTGATCACGTTGGCCAGTTCCGCGCCAGAATATCCGGGCGTGCCGCGCGCGACGACCGCGAGATCGACGCCTTCGGCGAGCTTCACTTTCTTGGAATGGACGCGCAGGATTTCCTCGCGGCCTTTGACGTCGGGAAGGTTGACTGTGATCTGGCGATCGAAACGACCCGGGCGGAGCAGCGCCGGATCGAGAACGTCGGGCCGGTTGGTGGCCGCGATGATAATCACGCCCTCCTGAGTATCGAAACCATCCATCTCGACGAGTAAGGCATTGAGCGTTTGCTCGCGTTCGTCGTGACCGCCTCCCACGCCGTGACCGCGGTGCCGGCCGACCGCGTCGATTTCGTCGATGAAAATAATGCAGGGCGCGGATTTCTTGCCCTGCTCAAACATGTCGCGCACCCGGCTCGCGCCGACGCCGACAAACATTTCGACAAAGTCCGAGCCGCTGATGGAAAAGAACGGCACGTCCGCTTCGCCCGCGATGGCGCGAGCGATGAGCGTTTTGCCAGTGCCGGGAGGGCCGACGAGAAGCACGCCTTTCGGGATTCGACCGCCGAGTTTCTGAAACTTTTTCGGATCACGCAGGAACTCGACCAGTTCCTGCACTTCGTCCTTCGCTTCCTCGACGCCGGCGACGTCCTTGAAGGTGATCTTGTTCTTATCTCGCGCCAGCATGCGCGCTTTCGATTTGCCGAAATTGAGCGCGCCCTTGCCCGCCATGCGGATCTGCTGGCGGAAGAGGAAATAGAGAATGAGCAGGAAGATCGCGATCGGCACGAAGCCAATCAGCGCCTGGGCGAGGACGTTGGATTCCGTCCGGATCGCGATCGGCACGCCGGCCGCGGCCAGTTTCTCCTGCAAATCCGTCGTGAAATTCAGATAAATCGTCGTCCGAAACGGCACCTGCTGCGCCGGCTCGTTGCCAACGCCCGGCCGTGAATAAACGCCGCGGATGGTCTGCGTCGGCCGGCCTTCTTCGACGACGAGCCGGAGCGGGGACTTCGGGTCGTTCACGATCTGCTTGTGCTCGAGGAGTTCGAGAAAGCGATTGTACGGCACGTCCTCGTCGGTCCCGTAACCGGCCCCACCTCGGAACAGAACCGCGAGCCCGATCAGGGCAAAAGCGATCGCGAAGAGGATGACGCCCCGCCAGTTAAAGTTCGGGTCGCCGCCGCCGCGTTTGTTATCTTTTTGGGAATTTCGATCGGGCTGGACCATAGGAGAGACTCCGCTAGAAAGGCGCGAAGGCGGAAAAGTATCATGAAGCCTTCGCCATTGCAAAAGAGCAGGACGCGGGCCGTTGCATTGCACCGAAGGCGGCTCGGAACTAGCTTGGACCCGATAAGCGCATGGCGGAATCGGGCTCGACTTTTGCAGATAAGATAGATCGCGCGGTGCAGCGCGTGACCCCGCTTGCCTACCGACTGCGGCGGCGCGGCCGGCTCTGGATGCGGCGCGCCCTGCGCAAACCGCGGAGCGTGGCGGAGGGGCCGAACCTGCTCCCGCTCCTCATTCAGGTGCTGGCGAGTTTCTCCAAAGCCGACGGCGTTCTGCTCGAGGAAGAGATCGACTCCAGCCTCGGCTTTCTGCGCTACGACTACCCGGAAGCCGTTTACTCGGAGTTGCGCATGCTCTTTCGGCAGGCGCTTTACGAGCAGCAGGATCTCTCGGAGATGGCGCAAAAGCTCGCGGCTTCGCTCAGCGCCGATCGCAAGATCATGCTCGGGGTGCAGCTCTACGATTTGATCTCGCAGGCGGGATTGAAACAGGAGCAGGTGGTTGCCTTTTACTCTTTCATGTCCCAGCTCGGGATGGCCGCGCAGGCGATCGATATTGTTTACCAGCTCAATGCCTCGGAGGATTCCGACCAGCAGGTTTACCAACGCGGTGCGTCACCGCTCGAGGCGATTTCCTTCGGCGGGAATGGAAATTACGACGTCAATCTGAAGAGTCTCACCGGGAACGATCGACTCCTCGCTTTTCGTTATCACGATCTCATCCTGCTCAAGAACTACAGTGCCCAAACCGTCTCCGTTCGCGGCCGGCCGCTCGGGCGTGGCGGCTTTTGCCGGATCTATCCCGGGCAGCGCATTCTGGTCGGCGACTACGTGCTCTCCTTCCAGGATCTCGCGAACTATTTCAACGCCAAGAAGAACGTGTCGCTCCCGCAGATTTTTGTGCGGGTGAACAAGGATTCCGACGAGGTGGAATTGGAACGCTCGCGCACGCGCGAAAGTTCTCTCGAAGTGACCTTCGGGCTCAAGGTGCGGGTCAAGGCCCTGCGCGATGTGCGGGCCAAACTCAACGGCGTCAAGCTGAAGGCGAACACGGAGGTCGAGGCTTCGTTGGATGATCGGATCGTTTTTCATAACGACACCGAGATGGATCTCTTCGACCTGCGGCGGCGCGCGCGCGCGCTCGGTGGCCGCTTTCAACTCAAGGCGTCCAAGTCGGAATATCTGGTCTCGAACAACCCGAGCTTGCTCGAAGAGGACGATATCCTGCTTTCACCGGGCACGGCCGGCGATGTCCTTCTGAAAATTTCCTGCGACTACGACAAGCGCATCGGCGTTCTGGAAGTGCTGGAAGCCGATCGCCCGATCATGGTGGGCGACGTCTCGGTCCGCACGACCGCTCCCCTTACCGATGGCGACACGATTCGGATCGATGTCGGCCAATTCCTGCGCTGCGATTTTTCCGAACGCATCATCGAAGAAGAACGGAACATCATCCGCAGCCTCGAGGTGATCGACGTCAACCACCGCTTCAGCAATAGCGACGTCGCGCTTGATGGCATCAGCTTCGCCCTCAATCGCGGCGAACTCGTCTGCGTGATGGGCGCGAGCGGCTCGGGCAAAAGCACACTCATGCGCGTGCTCGGCGGACAATTGCAACCCGGGCAAGGCGACGTCTTGCTCAACGGCCAGCCGCTTTATCAAAACCTCGACACGCTCAAACGATACGTCAGCTACATCCCGCAGGATGACGCGTTCGACGAGCACCTGACGATTGGCGAGAATCTCCAGTTCGCCGCCGCCATCCGCTCGCCGCACCTCTCGCGGCGCGACCGCACCCGGCGTCTCGAAGGCAAACTCATCGAGCTCGGCTTGAGCGAGCGGCGCGACAGCATCGTCGGCAGTCCGGTCAAAAAAACCCTCAGCGGCGGCGAACGAAAACGTCTCAACATCGGTCTCGACATGATCGGCTCGGCGGACGTCTACCTCTTCGATGAGCCGACCTCCGGTCTCTCCTCGAAGGACTCGGAGCACGTCATGGAGATCATCCGCGGGATGGCGCACAACAAAATCATCGTCGTCACGATTCACCAGCCGAGCTCAAAAATTTTCCAGATGTTTCACAAGGCCATCCTGCTCGACAAGGGCGGCCGACTCGTTTTTTTCGGCACGCCGACCGATATGTTGCGTTATTTCGCGGAAGCGGAGCACCAGCATCAATTCGGCGCCGATCTTGGCGCATGTCCGTCCTGCGGCACGACCCGGCCGGAATTCATTTTCGACGTCCTCGAGACCCCGTTGCGCGACCTGAGCGGCGACATCATTTACGAGGAAAACAATCGCGGCCAGCTTATGCCGGCGCGCCGTTACTCGCCCGAATTCTGGCGCGACAAATACGAGGCTTTCCGCCTCATCCAGGACGTCAAACAGGTGCCGTTGCGGCGCGACCCGATCCTGCCTCTGCCCCCGGCTCCGCCGCAAACGCGGCGCGAACCGATTCGCTGGCACGACGAATGGACGCAGTTGCGCACGCTCCTGCGCCGGGCCTTCCTCAGCAAATTGCGCAACCGCGGCAACCTTGTCGTGACGATCGGTTTCGCCCCGCTCCTCGCTCTCTTCATCGGCATCATCCTGCGCTATTCCGACAGCGGGCAGTACGACTTCGCCTCCGCCTATCACATCCCGACCTTTCTTTTCCTCACCCTGATCGTGGCCATGTTCCTCGGCCTGACGAACAGCGCCGACGACATCATCCGCGACCGCGCCGTCCTGCAACGGGAACGGAACCTGAACGTGCGCCTGAGTTACTACGTTTTCTCCAAGACCTTTTCGTTAGGCGTATTCGCGCTCCTGCAATGCATCCTCTTCGTCCTCATCGGAAATTTCATTCTCGGGATTCGCGGAATGTTCTGGCCCGATCTCGCGATCGTCTTCATGACCGCGATGAGCGGAGTCTCGTTAGGCCTGGTCGTTTCCTCGGTCGTGGCCGATCCGAAAACGGCGGCCAACATTGTCCCCTTCGTTCTCATCCCCCAGATTGTGATGGGCGGCGCGCTGATCAAGTACCAGGACATGAATCGCAATCTCGATCTGGTTTACAACCTGACGCGCTGGTTCCAGGAGCACCCCGACAGCGACGAGACGAAGAAAATGGACAGCCGCCTGCAGGTCCCGTTCGTCTGCGAGTTTGTCGCGATGCGCTGGTCTTATGAAGAGCTGGTCGTGGCCCAGGCGAAACTCAATCCGCTTGCGCGCCGCCAGAACGATGCGCAACGGCAGATCGATGCCATCGTCGCGCGGCACGAAGCCAATCCCGGGGACTCCAAACGTCTCGACGATCTCAAGGAAACG
>JBDTCM010000076.1:0-3244 GCA_039923575.1 Chthoniobacterales bacterium | reverse complement strand
GGCGAATCCCGCTGAAACCGAGGGTGAGGACATTGGCGCGAAGGAGCATCATCGCGCGCACTTCCACCTCCGAAAGGGGCCGACCCACGCCGCAGGAATGGCTCCGCACGAGATTGACCTGCAATTGTCCCAGCTGATCAGAGGGAATCTGCACGTCGGCCAATTTTCCGAAGCCCGTGCTGACGCCGTAGATGATGGCCTGGCGCGCGACGATCCCTTCCACCACCCGCCGCGACGCCTGGATTGCGGTGTGCGCTCCGGGCGCGATCTCCACATTTTCTTCGCCGAGCGTAACGCGAGCGATCTCGCGGAGTGAAAGTGGACGGCCGCTTAACTGCATCATCGGAGCGAATACTACGAGAAGCGCCCGAGAATTCCACTCGCGCGCGCGCATTGGCGCCGTTGTAGACGCCTCCCTCTGGGAGGCGCGAGTTTGCGCGTCGCCCTGGGAATTAGCATCGTTTTCTCCCGCGCTTCGCAGAGCGAAGCGTCTACAATGGGAGGGGCGTTTGCTGGCGTCGCGACAAGAAAAAGGCCAGATCGCAAAACGACCTGGCCTTTGGTTAAAGTGGTTCGTCGGAGGCGAAGCCGCCGGTCGAAGACTACTTCGAGTATCCGGTGGTGGCCGTCGATTGGGTCGCCATCGTCTCTTTTTTCTGCGCGCAAGCACCCAGGCTCAGCACGCCGGCCGCCACGGCCACGATCATGATCATTTTGACTAATTTCACTATAAACTCGCCTCCTTCCTTAGCAGGTTGCTGCGGACTAGTTAGGCGGGGAACCCAGACCGTGCAACGAATTTCTCGCCATTTTTTTCTAGGTCTCGATCACGACTTCCGCACCGAGTGAGACACGGTCGAAAAGGGCGATTAAATCAGCGTTCTTCATGCGGATGCAGCCGTGACTGGCCGGCTGCCCAATCTCGTCCTCGTGGTTCGTGCCGTGAATGTAAATGAAGCGATCGCGCGTGTTGGCGTTGTGTTCTTCGAGGCCGTCGAGCCAGAGAATTCGCGAGAGAATGAGATCATCCGTCGGCGGCGGCGGATCATCGGGAGCGAGCGGAAGGCGACTGCGAAAAATCGTGCCGCTGGGAACGCCATCGCCGATTTTCTCGCCGATTTTGAACTTACCGGAGGGCGTCTTCAGGCTGCCTTCCTCCGAGCCGAGGCCGAAACGGGAAGTGGAGATGGGATAACTGGCCAGGACTCCAGCGCCGCCCACGAGGTCGAGGCGTTGGTCGCGCACGGAAATTCGAATCAGCGGTTCGGGAGTTTGCATCTCGGGACGCGGGCGATAAACTGCGCCCACCATGCCGAAAAACTATCACGTCGCAATTGTCGGCGCGACTGGCGCGGTCGGAATCGAGCTGCTCCGGGTCATGGAACGGCGCGATTTTCCCGTCGCCGACCTGCGCCTGCTCGCTTCGCCGCGCTCGGCGGGAAAAACCTTGGCGTTTCGCGGACGAGATTTTCCCGTGGCCGCGCTCGACGAAAATTCCTTCGCCGGAATCGATCTCGCTTTTTTCAGCGCTGGTTCCAGCACTTCGAAACAATTCGCGCCGCTGGCGCAGCGTGCGGGCGCGGTGGTGATCGATAATTCCTCGGCGTTCCGAATGGACGCTGCTGTGCCGTTAATCATTCCCGAGATCAATCCCGAGGATGTGCGGGCGCATCGCGGGATCATCGCGAACCCGAATTGCACCACGGCGGTCGCGTTGATAGCGCTGTATCCGCTCCATCGCGCCTTCGGGTTGCGCCGTGTTTTCGCGGCAAGTTATCAGGCGGTCTCCGGCAGCGGCGCGCGCGCGATCGAGGAACTCAAGCAGCAGATCGAAGCCAACGTGCGCGGCGAGAAGGCGTTCGCAAAAGTTTACCCACACCCGATCGCGTTCAACGTCCTCCCCCACGTCGATTCTTTCCTCGATAACAGCTACACCAAGGAAGAGATGAAGCTGCAATACGAGGGGCGCAAGATGATGCATCTGCCGGATTTCCGCGCTTCGGTCACGTGTGTGCGTGTCCCGGTCTATCGGGCGCATTCGATCGCGATGAACGCTGAGTTCGAGCGTCCAGTGTCGATCGATGCCGCCCGCGATGTGCTGGCGCGGGCACCGGGGCTCGATCTGATCGACGATCCGGCCGCTAACCAATATCCAATGCCACTCGATGCGGCGGGCAAGGATAACTGCCAGGCGGGCCGGCTGCGGCTTGATTGCGCGCTGGAGAATGGTCTCGCGCTCTGGGTGGCGGGCGACCAATTGCTCAAGGGCGCCGCGCTCAACGCCGTCCAGATCGCCGAGTTAGTGTAAACGAAAGCGACCCCGGGATTTCTCCCTAGGCCGCGGATTGTTTGCCAAGAGTTAGCCCTGCGGAGGCGGTTCGTCGGCAGGCCGTTTCTTTTTGGCCTTGGGTTCTTCGTTCGAATTTTGAGTCGGCTGCTGTTGTTGTTGCTGACGAGGCCGAGCCTGTTCCGGTCGACGGCTTTGCTGCGGAGGCTGGGCACGCTCGGGCTGCTGCGGCGGTTGCGCACGTTGCGCTTCCTGACCCTTCTGGGCACGTAGCGCGCGTTGCTGCTGCTGTTGCTGCTGCTGGACTTGCTGAGCTTGCTGAGTCCTTTGATTGCGCTCTGCCCGCTGGGAATCCTGCACCTGCACCGCACGCTCTTGGGCGCGCTCGGGCTGCTGAACATCCGCGCCGGGCGGCAGCTCTTGCCGCTTCTGATTTCGCTCCGTCTTCTGTTGCTCCGACTGCTGCGACTGTTGTTCCAGCTGCGCTTTCCGTTGTTCCATGCCTCGACGGCGCTGTTCGTTCTGCTGATTCTGTTGCGTCGCCGCTTGGTCCGCCCTGTCTGAGTTCGTCTGGTATTGCCCGGGCCGATTCCCTTTCTGAGCACGACCCGCATTTCCGGCATTGCCCGCATTACCGGCGTTGCCTGCGTTGCCTGCGTTGCCTGCAGCTTCGCCTTTGCGGCCTTTCTGCGGCTGGAAGGTTGGTGGCGGCACGTTCTGCGCGTTCACTTTTTCCATCGCCTGCTCGACCTGCTGGCGGTTACCAATTCCCTGCCAGCCCTTTTCGAATTTGGGCTTGTCGACTCTTGCCTTTACTTGCTTGGGCGCGATTTTTTGCTGCGAACGCTGCACCGCGGGCGCGGCGACCATGAGAGTATTGCCGTTGACTCGGTTTAGATTGCCGTGACGGCCAGCGACCTCGCCGCTGACATTCGTTTCGCGCTGAAGAGTGAGGCG
>JBDTCM010000075.1:0-5196 GCA_039923575.1 Chthoniobacterales bacterium | reverse complement strand
CCAACCGAACTGGCGTAGAATCATTTGCCGGATCGGTGGCGGGTTCTGCAATATCAAGCCCGCGACGCGTCGCTGCGCCGCGATGTCGAGCGCGACCGTTGTCCCGAGACTCGTACCGAAAACAACGATCGGGCGATCGCCCGCGACTTTTTGCAGTGCATCGAACGCCGTCAGCGCGGCCGGTCCTAACGTTGCCAGACGAGCGGGGCCGGTGCTGCTGCCAAACCCGGGATAGTTCCCTCCCCAGACTTCAATCGCGCGGTCGTTCCACATCTCTGCTTCGGCCGCGACCCAGTGCTCGGCGCGATCGGCGTTGCCATAGAACCGCAAGACGTAGGCGTCAGTCCGGCCCGTTTTTCGCGCGAGCCGCGATGCCGCCTGCCAGATTTCGAGTTCGCCGCCCGCAAACGGCACGGCCTTTCGCGTCGCACCCGCCGCGCCGATCGGCCCGGTCGTTGGAAATAGGATGAGGCGATCCGGCAAGGGGCGAGTCCAATCACCGCACAGTAAAAGACCAGAAGAGCGAGCGCCCAAATGCTTTTGCGTTTCATGATTTGAGCCGGTCAAACGGCGTTCGGGATCAGCGGTTCGTTCGCCGCGGTGCAGGCCCATCGTTTCGAACATCCAATGCAGCTCGGCAGAAAGTGCACGGGCGCGGCATTCTCCACGCCCGGCGCGTGCACATCGCGAAAGGCAACCATGTCGTCGAAGCGATCTTCGCGCCAATCTTCATACCCGCAGCGCCCGCGAAACTGGGAGGGATTTTTGAAGGTGCCGAAAAGCATGTCCCAAATCGGGAGGTCGCCAAAATTATTCGTGTGATGGCGGAACTGATGATGAACGCGATGGGATTCCGGTCGCTGGAAAAGGTAACCGAGCCAGCGCGGGGTCCGGATGTTCCAATGATAAAAGAATTCGCCCAGCGCGATGAGAAGCGTGTAATAGCCGGCCGCTTCCACGCTGCAGCCAAACAGGGGAAAAACGATCAGGCTGCTCAGGACCGAATTGATCCAGATCTCGACCGGATGCTTGTAAAAGCTCGTCAGGATTTCCAACCGGCGCGCGGAATGATGAATCTGATCCAGGGTGCGCCAGAGGAATTGCGACTCATGCCGATAGCGATGCCACCAGTAATAAACAAAGGTGGAGAAAACGTAGACGATGAGCGCGGAGCTCCACGGCCGGAGATGCGCGCCGAGATGGAATAACGACCAGTGGGCGAGCCAGCGGTTCCAGGTCTGGCCGGCGAGCAGGGTGATGCCGAGCTGGATGGCGTTGATGAGAAGCACTCGCGGCCACCAGGCCCGAACGCGCGGGAGTTCCATCGCCGGCCAGAGGCGTTCCGCGAGAATGCAGCCCGCCGCGATGGCAAAGATTAGTAGGATCATGCCCCCAGCCTAACAACGGTCTGTAAATTGAGTTAATTGATAAACTTTGACGCCAACATCATTTTAAACGATGTCTCTCGTTGGTGAATGTCCATCACCTTGAGCTTTTCTATCATGTCGCGCGCCACGGCGGGATCAGCGCAGCGACGCGCAAGATCCCCTACGGCATCCAGCAGCCCGCGGTCAGTGGCCAGATTTTGCAGCTCGAGAAATCGCTCGGGCTAAAGTTGTTTCAGCGACGCCCTTTCGCGCTCACTTCCGCCGGGCGTGAGCTCTTCGCTTTTGCCGAGCCTTTTTTTGGACGAATCGGCCAGGTCTCACGTCAACTGCGGTCCGAAGAAAACGCCCGGCTGCGACTGGCGGCGCCGGCCACGATTTTGCGCGGACACCTGCCCGACCTGCTCAAGAATCATCAGCGGAAATATCCCGCGCTCACCTTGCGGCTGCACGACGCGAATCAGGCCGAAGCCGAACGCCTCCTGCAAAAACACGAAATCGATCTGGCCGTGACCGAGCTGGAGGGAAAGCCCGCCGCGGGATTGAATTCCACGATCCTTTTCAAGTTGCCGCCCGTCTTGCTCGTCCCGCAGCGGCTCAAAATTAAGAGCGCGGCGGAGCTCTGGCGGGGCGGTGCTGTTCGAGAACCACTGATCTCGCTCCCGCCCGATGAAGTGATGGTGAGGCAATTCCGTTCGCGCCTGAAACGTCTCGGCGTGCACTGGCCGGGTGCAGTCGAAGTGAGCGCAATGGATCTCATCCCGATTTACGTTTCGCTCGGATTCGGCGTCGGCCTTTCGCTCAAGATTCCGCGCGCGAAGATCGCCCGGGGTCTCAAGACTTTGCCGTTGCCAGGTTTTCCGCCGCTGGTGGTGGCGGCCCTTTGGCAGAAAAATATTTCGCCCTCGAATGCGGCCTTTCTCGCGCAGATCAGGCAACGCGCGCTGGAACTGGAGCGACAGATTCTCGATTGAAATTTCCCCGGGCAATTCGACCTGACTGAAACTTAGACGTTGCACGGCGGGCGTTGAAACGCTTAAACGCTTGGCAGTTCGGCGGACTGCGCTGAGCGTCTTGAGCGAATGGCGGAATACGAAACATACGAGCACGACGTCCTGGTCATTGGGACAGGGGGCGCCGGTCTGCGCGCCGCGATCGAAGCGTCCGCCGCGGGAGTTTCGGTCGGGATGGTCTCAAAGTGTCTGCTCGGCAAAGCGCACACCGTCATGGCGGAAGGCGGGATCGCCGCCGCGCTCGCCAACGTGGACGATCGCGACAACTGGAAGGTGCACTTCGCCGACACGATGCGCGGCGGCCAATACGTCAACGACTGGCGGATGGCCGAGTTGCACGCCCGGGAAGCGCCGGATCGAGTACGCGAGCTCGAGGCCTGGGGCGCGGTTTTCGATCGCACCAAGGATGGGCGGATTTTGCAGAGGAATTTCGGCGGCCATAAATATCCGCGCCTCGCGCACGTTGGCGATCGCACCGGGCTGGAAATGATCCGCACCCTGCAGGATCACGGGATCCATCGCGGGATCGATGTGCACATGGAGGTCTGTGTGCTCGATTTGTTGAAGGACGGAGCGCGCGTCTGTGGAGCGTTCGGTTACGATCGCGAGCGCGGCCGCTTTCGGATTTTTCGCGCGAAGGCGATCATTCTTGCCACCGGCGGCATCGGCAAAGCCTACAAAATTACGAGCAACAGCTGGGATTGCACCGGCGATGGTCACTCGCTCGCCTATCACGCGGGCGCGGAGTTGATCGACATGGAGTACATCCAGTTTCATCCCACCGGAATGGTCTGGCCCCCGAGTGTCCGCGGCATGCTTGTGACCGAAGGGGTGCGCGGTGAAGGCGGCATCCTAACGAACAAGGATGGTGAGCGCTTCATGTTTGGTTTCATTCCCGACAACTACAAAGCGCAGACGGCAGACAACGAAGAGGAAGGCTGGCGTTACACGCAGGGCGACAAGAACGCCCGCCGCCCGCCGGAATTGCTGACACGCGACCACGTCGCGCGTTGCATCGTGCGCGAGATTAAGGAAGGGCGCGGGACTCCGCACGGCGGCGTCTTTCTCGATATTTCCTGGATCAAGAAACGGCTGCCGAACGCGGAGGAACACATCCGGCGCAAGTTGCCGAGCATGTATCACCAGTTCAAACAACTGGGCGACATCGACATCACCCGCGAGGCGATGGAGGTCGGACCGACCACCCATTACATCATGGGTGGAGTGCGGGTCGATGCCGACACCCAGATGTCGACGGTGCCGGGTCTTTTCGCGGCCGGCGAATGCGCCGCGGGCATCAACGGGGCCAACCGGCTCGGCGGCAACTCCCTCTCCGATCTGCTGGTGTTCGGAAAGCGAGCGGGCGAATTCGCGGCGAAATTTGCCATGGAAAATTCGTTAGGCGGAGTCGATCCGGCGGCGACCAAAGGTCTCGCGCAGGAAGCGCTCCGGCCCTTCGAGCATGAAGACGGGGAAAATCCTTACCTGGTCCAGCGCGAATTGCAGGAAGTCATGCAGCACAACGTCGGGATCGTGCGCGAGGAGAAAGAAATGGAAGCCGCCCTCGAACATCTGAAAATGTTCTGGGAACGCGCGGGCAAAGTCGGCGTGACCGGGACGCGTGATTTCAACCCCGGCTGGCACACCGCGCTCGATCTCAAGAATCTGCTCACCGTCTCCGAAGCGATCACCCGCGCCGCGCTCGAACGAAAGGAAAGCCGTGGGGCGCAGTTTCGAGAGGATTACCCCGAGAAGAGCGCGGAGTTTGCCAAAGTGAACACGATCGTCTGGAAGACCGCCGACGGCGGGATGCAGATTCGGCGCGACGCCATCCCGGAACTGCGTGAGGATTTGAAACAGGTGATCAAGGAGATGGGATGAGGGAGATCGTGAATCGAGATTCGAGAATCGTGAATCGGGGATCTACGTTTGAGGACTTGGAGGTGTATCAGGTCGCGCGGCAACTCCGGAAAGAGATGTATCGCGTGGCCAAAGAGTTGCCGGATATCGAAAGATTTGGACTCGCCAGCCAAATTCGGCGGGCGGCCGTTTCCCTAACGAATAATATCGCGGAAGGACATGGACGGTTTCATTTCCTCGATCAAATCAAGTTCACGCTTCAAGCCCGTGGCTCGCTGCAGGAATTGATCGATGATCTGAATGGTTGCGAAGATGAGCAATATTTGCCAGGCGACGAAATCGGTTCCCTGAAAGAGCAGGGTTGGCGAGTCCGGGGAGATGGAGACGATTCACGAATCTCGATTTAACGAATCACGATGAAAACGGCGGTTTTCAGAATCTGGCGAGGCGACGCCGGGGGCGGTGAGTTTCGCGATTACGAATCCGGCGTTTCCGAAGGGATGGTCGTGCTCGATGCCGTGCACGATATCCAGGCGCACCAGGCGAACGACCTCGCCTGCCGCTGGAATTGCAAAGCGGGCAAATGCGGCTCGTGCTCCGCGGAAGTCAACGGCATGCCCAAGCTGATGTGCATGACCCGCCTGAGCGATCTCCCGCTTGATCGTCCGATCACGATTGAACCGATGAAAGCGTTTCCGCGGGTGAAAGATTTGATCACCGATGTCTCCTGGAATTTCGCCGTGAAAAAGCGGATCAAAGCATTCAAACCGCGCCCGCCCGACGCCGCCGATGGGACGTGGCGAATGGCGCAGGAAGATATCGATCGGGTGCAGGAATTCCGGAAATGCATCGAGTGTTTCCTGTGCCAGGACGTCTGCCACGTCTTGCGTGATCATCACAAACACGATCAATTTATCGGTCCGCGTTTCCTCGTTTAT
>JBDTCM010000074.1:0-9259 GCA_039923575.1 Chthoniobacterales bacterium | reverse complement strand
CGCGAACCACTCTTCGCTGCGTCGCCGAATCAAGTCGCCGCAGGTCCTTGTCCGCCGAGCGGCGGAACTCAATGGCGTAGCGCGCCATTGCGCTTCAGCCGGCGTTTGATCTCTGCGAGCGGAATGGTCGGCTCGTTTTTCCGCCGCGCTATCACCGCCAGATCCTCCAAATCCTGCAGAAGTTCCTCGTATTCTTCGATCGGTAGAATCACCGCGGTGCGCTTTCCGTTTTTGACGACGTAATTCGCTTTAGGGTCGAGCACCGTTTTCATCGTGTTATCAGGATAGCATCCTCTCTTGCGAGTTCCAAGAGGGCCATTGGACGGTCATCGAGCATCAAACGCGGCGACTCGCCCGAGATCGATGCCCACGGCAAGGTGGCGATCGCAACGGGATTTCGCGACGCATTTCGACCGGAACTGAGCGAAATCCAGCTGATCGACCGCCAATTTTTCCAAGATTCAGGTTGTCGATCTGGTCTCGCCTTCAAGGTGACGGCCGACGGCAAACTTGAAGATGACGAAGCAAAGTCCCGCGCCGGCGGCGAAGCCGGCGTGCATCAGCCAGAAGGTGGTGGTCGGGATCGTCTGGTAGAAGCCGCCGACCCAGCCGACGAGGATGTTGCCGAAGAAGAAGACCAGGTAATAGAGGCCGATGATGGTGGCGTTGACCGCCTTGGGCGCGTACTTGGCGAAGAGCGCGAGGCTGATCGGCAGGAGGTGGGCGAAGCCGATGCTGTTGAGGATGTGGAAGCAGACCGGCCAGAAGAGCCCGATCTTGTGACCCGCACTCTGGGTCGCCGCGGCCATGACGAGGCAGAGCATGCCGCCGATCGAGAAGGCGGAGCCGATGATGAGCTTGGTGACTTCGTCCGGCTCGCGCCAGCGCTTCCCATACCAGCGGTAAAAGATCAGGACCAGAGCGAGGAAGCTCACGCTGACGATGGCGTCGAAAGTGATCAGCCAGGTGGTGGGCAGTTTTGCGCCGAAAAAGACGAGGTCGAACCGTTGGTCGCCCCAGACGAGGTAGGCGTTGAAGATTTGATTGTTAGGCACGATCGCGATGGCGAGCACCGGGATGAGGAGGATGAGCGCGATGACGGCGCGCCAGTCGCGGCCGGTGAGCTTCACGCGCGGCGCAGCGGCGACAGCCCGTGCTGCCATTTCACCGGCACGCAGATATTTCTGACCCGAGAGATAGATGCCGGTGGCGAGGAGCATGCCCACGCCCGCCGCCGCGAAGCCGGAATGCCAGCCGTAAACTTCACCGAGGGTGCCGACGATGAGCGGTGAGGCGATGACGCCGGCATTGATGCCGAGGTAGAAAATCTGGAAAGCGTCGGCCCGGCGCAGATCATCCGGTTTATAAAGAGAGCCGACCTGGCTGGCGATGTTGCCCTTGAACATCCCGCTGCCGAGCACGAGGCAGAGAAGCGCGAAAAGAAACGCGCCCTCGAAGGCCATGAGGAAATGCCCGGCCGCCATGGTGAGGGCACCGAGCAGAACAGTCCGGCGCCGGCCGAGCAAACGATCGGCCAGGAAACCGCCGAAAATCGGCGTGAGATAAACGCCGGCGGTGTAAGTGCCAAAAATGGCGGAGGCGAGCGCCTGCCCGCTGAGCCCGCCGTAAACATGGCGGTAACTTTCGAATCCGGCGATGTGCTCAATGTGTCCCGGCAGGAGGAGATACTTGACCATGTAAAGGACAAGCAGCGCCTGCATGCCGTAGTAGGAGAAACGTTCCCACGCCTCGGTGAAGGCGAGATACCAAAGCCCGCGCGGGTGCCCGAGAAAATTGGGAATGTGATCTTCCCCGCCGAGAGGCGCGGCGTCTTCAGGTTCAGCGACAGCAGTCATGTGGCCGACACTAACGAGAAACGGTGCGCCATGTAAATCACGCAGAAATACAAGCTCGGGTGTCAGTTCATCGCGCCCGCCATGACGTCCGTCGGTTTTAGCGGAAGCGCGAAAGGCTCGAGCGGCATCGGTTCGTCGTGATCGAGGAATTCGCGGCAATGCGCGAAGAGGTCGGCGCGGCTGGTGGTGCGGCGAATGCGGTGCAGGAAGTCGCCGGTCGGTTCGACGCCGAGTCCGATGAAGTTGAGGTATTTCTTCATCTGGTTGACCTGGGATGATTCGCGGATCTCAGGCGTGCTCACGGCTTCGTAGAGTTCGTGGATGTAGGCGAGGACATCTCGGCCGGTCGGGCGGAAGACCGGGTCGCCGCGGCGCTGCTCCCGGATCTGGCGGAAGAGCCAGGGATTGCGGATGACGCCGCGACCGATCATGAGACCGCGCGCATTCGTTAGGGCAAGGACTTCAGCGGCTTTGTCGGCGGAATAGATGTTGCCGTTCGCGAGCACGGGGCATGACAATGCGGCGACCGCGCGCGCGACGAAATCGTAACGCGGCGCGCTCCGATACATTTCCTTCACGGTGCGGGCGTGGATCGTCAGCAGGTCCAGCGGGTGGCGGGTGAAGATGGGCAACAGTTCGTCGTCGAAGTTGGCGGTGTCTTCGAAGCCGAGGCGCGTTTTCACGGTGAACGGGATCGTGATCGCAGCGCGCAGGGCCCCGAGGATTTGGTCGATTCGCTCGGGGTCGCGGAGGAGGCCGCCGCCGGCGCACTTGCGATAGACGACCGGGACCGGACAGCCGAGATTGAGATCGATCGCGGCGACCGGGTGCTGCTGCAGCTCGCGCGCGGTGCGGACGAGCGCGGCGATGTCGTTGCCGATCATCTGCGCGATGACGGAGCGGCCGGTCGGATTCTCGGTAATCGAGGCGAGGATCTCTTTATCGAGCCGGGAATCGGGCAGGACGCGGAAGTATTCGGTGAAATAAAGGTCGGCGTTCCCGTAGCCGCTGATTAGCCGCATGAACGGCAGGTCGGTGACATCCTGCATCGGCGCGAGCGCGAGAATCGGCTCGGGATTGCGGAGGAGGTTTTGGAATTGGGTTGGGGCGTCCACGTGCGGTGGCGCTGGGATTCAGCGCGTTGAGGCGGTGGCGCCGTGGCGGTTCACCTCGAGCTGCGCTTCGCTCGTCCGAAAGAGAATGGCGACCAGGAAAGTCACGATCGTCCCGCAGCAGATCCACCACGGGAACTCCATGATCGGGAACCACAACGGCGGAGTGTAAAGTTTCGCGCCGAAAATCCGCGCGATGTCGTTAGGCAGGTTGCTGATCAGCGCGACGCAGAGGAAGCCGGCGATCATGGCGAGCGGGTTGACCCAGTCGCTCCCGCGCCGACTCGTCAGCATGCCGCAAAAGAAAATGCCCAGCAACGAGCCGTAGGTGTAGCCGAAAATACCGAGCGCGATCGGGATGATGCGGACGTTCGGCAGGACGATCACACAATAGGAGGTGGCGGAGGCGACCACGATCATGAGCACGGCAAAGCCGACCGTCGCCCAGCGCACCGCGCGCAGGCTTTGCGCTTCGGTCGAGGCGCGATTGATATACGGCTGATACCAGTCGCGCGTGAAACTGGTCGCGAGTGCATTCAACGCGGTGCTGAGCGAGCCCATGGTGGTGGCGAAAATGCCGGCAATGAGCAGCCCGCGCAGGCCGACCGGCATCTGGTAAAGAATGAAGTGGCAGAAGGTCTCGTTAGGCGTCTTGGGCAGGGTCGGGTCCGGGTGCGCCTGGTAATAGACCCAGAGGAGGAGGCCGATGGTCAGGAAGGTGAAAACGATCGGGATGTCGGCCAGGCCGGACAGAATCAGCGAGCGGCGGCTGCGCCGGATATCGGGCGCGGTCAGCATCCGTTGCACCATGTCCTGGTCGGTGCCGTGGGTCCCCATCGTGATGAAGGTCGCGCCGAAGAGACCGGCAAAAATGGTGTATTCGATCCCGAACATGCCGACGATCTGTTGCCAGCCGTGTTTCGCCGGATCCATCCCGGTGGTGAAAAAGTCGTGCCAATGAAAACCGCCGGTCCGGGTCACGATTTCATTCCAACCTCCCGGGATGGAAGAGTAGAGCAGCCCAACCGCGACGAGCGCGCTCCCGAACATGATCGAAGCCTGGATGACATCGGTCCAAATGACCGCCTTGATTCCGCCTAACGTCGTGTAGACGGCGGTGAGGGCGACAATCGCAATCGTGGAAAGAACGTAAATCCAGAGCGTCTGCATCGGGCTGGGCCGCGCCCCGCTAATCATTTCGTAGGCGAGTGCGAGAGCGATCGCGCCGACGTAGAGGCGCGCGCCAGAGGCGAGCAGGCGCGTGATCATGAAAACGGCCGAGGCCGCGTTTTTCGTCCGCGTCCCGAAACGCGCGGTCAGGTATTCGTAGATCGAGAAGACTTTGTAATCGTAGTAGGGCTTGATGAAAATATAGCTGACGAGAATGCGCGCGATGATGGTGCCGAGGGCAAGCTGGAGGTAGGTGTAATTGCGCAGGGCAAAACCTTCCCCGGGAGTGCCGAAAAAGGTGCCGGCGCTGGTCTCGGCCGCGATGATGGAAGCGAGCACCGCCCACCACGGAATGCGCCGGCCGCCGAGGGCGAAGTCCTCCAGGCTATCCTCTTTCCGGCCCATGTAAAGGCCGATGAAGATGATGATGAAAAAATAGAGGAGGAGGACTCCGGAATCGATCAACAGGCGGGCATCCACGGCGGACTACTTAGCCACGGATGAACACGGATGAAACACGGATTTTCAGAAATGGCGGCTGCGCCACCCCCCTCCTTCATCCGTGTTTCATCCGTGTTAATCTGTGGCCGATGAAATCTTGCGAGATTGCCGCGCCCGATTTCGATCTCGCGCTCACGCTCGACTCGGGACAGACCTTTCACTGGGAGTCGTTAGGCGCGGGGTTTGTTGGGACGATTGGAGAAAGGGCGGTGTACGTGGAGCAACGCGAGAGCGTGTTGAAAGTCCGCGAAGGCGGGACGCCTTCGCCGGCGGGCGAGACGCCCACCCTACCCGGAATTGTGGCGCGCTACTTTTCGCTTGATCATCCGCTCAGGGAAATTTGCGCGTCCTTGCCGGACGACCCGGCGATGCTAACGGCGCGCGAGTTTTGTCGCGGGTTGCGCATCATGCGTCAGCCGCATTGGGAATGCCTTGCGACCTTCATCACCTCTTCGATGAAACAGGTGGCGCACATTCGGCAGATGTCGCGCGCGCTCCGCCAGCGTTTCGGCCGCGGCACTCTGATATACGGGAGTCACGTATATACGTTCCCGGGCGCGCGACGCCTCGCCCAGGCCACGGAAGCGGAGTTGCGGGAATGCGCGCTCGGTTACCGCGCGAAGAATCTTCTCGCCACGGCGCGGCTCGTGGCCAACGGCGAGGTGAATCTCGATGCGCTGGCGCGTTTGCCGGATGACGAGCTGCGCGCGCAGCTCTGCGCGCTCCCGGGAGTCGGCGCGAAAGTCGCGAATTGCGTCATGCTCTTTGCCTACGAACGGCTGCGCGCTTTTCCGATCGACGTCTGGGTAGAGCGGGTGCTGATGGAGAAGTATTTCCCGCGCCAGCGCAAGTTGACGGCGCGGGAATTGCGCGAATTCTCAGCGCAACATTTCGGAGAACACGGCGGCTATGCCCAGCAATACCTCTTCCACCACGCGCGCAAGACCACCCCGCGCCGGTTGTCACCGCGGGCGAGGTGAGATAATTTTGCGCCGGAACAAACTCGCCCGACCGCCCATTCCGCGCTCTCGTTAACCGGCGCGACTCCCCCGGGCGCAAAGCCATCATGGAAGCAAATCGAGATCGACGAAAAGTCTGGTGGGCAGTGCTCGCCTCCATCGTCTTGCATCTGCTCATCGGGCTCTCGCTGGCTGCCTTCGGGGGCAGTAGCCAGAATATTGTGCTCGAAGCGGAGCAGCCTCCGCAGTTGACCATCATGCAGCTGGCCGAGCCGACCCCGCCACCACCGCTCGTTCCGAAAAATGCTCCGATGACGACGGTGGATCCCGCGCGTAAATCCGCCGTCGCGCCCAAGGAAAAGACCTTCGAAGCGAATGAGAACTCGATCGCCGCCGCGGAAAAAGCGGCGACAACAGACAGTCAACTGCCTGGCCAGGACGGAAAAGACCGGCCTTTCATGAACCTCGACGAGCACGCTAATTCCTTCGCCAGCGCCGGGTCCACCCCCCAGCCGAAACCTTCGCCAACCGCGCCTCCGCCGAAAAAGGAACCGACGCCGGAAGAAACCGTCCCGCCCGCCGCGCCCACGCCCGCACCCAACCAGCTCGCACTTCTCACCCAGACCCCGACACCCGTCCCGTCCCCGCCCCAGACCGAGCAGAACAGCGAGATTCCCACGCCGACGGAGACTCCCCCACCCACGCCCGTGCCTAACGAGACGCCGCCAGCGCCCGCCTCCAGCTATCAGGATTTGCAGCAGAAGACGGTCATCCGGGGCGGGATCAACAACCGCGGCCGCTCGGCCGTCAATGCGTTCGGCACTCCGCAGGGGCGTTACCGAAAACTCGTCGAGGACGCGATCGGCTCGCGCTGGTATCATTACACCGCAGAGAAGGCCGATCTGATCAGCATCGGCACGACCTCGGTGACATTTTGGATCCAGGCAGATGGGAGAATCAGCAACTTGCGCATGACGGAAAATTCGGCCAATGAGGCCTCGGCAAGTATCGCCTTGCGCTCCATTCAGGAGACAAAGTTCCCGCCCATCCCTGACGACCTGCTGGGCACGCTGCCACAAGGTGGCTTTACAATGGAAGAATCCTTCACGATTTTCGCCAACCGATGACCGCAATCTATCTCGCCGAAGCCACCAACCCTTTGCAATCGGTCCTCGATTTCCTCGTCCGCGGCGGTCTTTTCATGTGGCCGTTGCTCATCTCCTCGATCGTCGCTCTCACCGTCATCATCCTGCGGACCATCGCCTTGCGCCGCAAGAATGTGCTCCCGCTCGTGATCGAGAGTGAAATCGAGCGCCTCGTGCCCGGGGGAAATCCGGATCGTCTTTCCCGTATCGTGGGCGAGGACAATTCTTCGCTCGCCCGCATCACGCGGGTCGCCTTGCAACATTTGCGAGCACCGCGCTCGGAAACGATCGAGGCGGTCGAGACCCGGGCGCGACATGAGATGGTCATCCTCGAAAAAGGATTGATCGTGCTCGAGATCATCACCGGCATCGCGCCGCTCCTCGGCTTGATCGGCGCCGTCTCGGGATTGGTCCACGTCTTTTCGCACCTCGGTTTGGGAACGGGCGCGGCCGACACGAAAGCGATTGCGCTCGGCATTGCCGAAGCGCTCAACGCCACCGTTTTCGGCTTGTCCATCGCGGTCCCGACGCTGATCGCGTTCAGCTATTTCTCGAAAAGGGTCGAAGTGATGTCGGTGGAAATGGAGACGCTCGTCGTGGAACTGATCAGCAAGTGTTACTACGGCCGCATCCCGGAAGGAATGTCGATGCGCGTCTCGCCCTCTGTCCCGACTCCCGCGATGGCGCACGCGCCGACGCCGTTGACCTGACGATTCGCTGGATCTGCCGCCATGAAGTTCGCCGTCCGCAAACGCCGCGCGCCGTCGATTATCATCGTCTCGCTCGTCGACATCCTCACCATCCTGCTCATTTTTTTCGTCGTCTCGACCACCTTCAAAAAGGATCAGCCAGAAGTGCTGATCAATCTGCCCGAGTCGAAGACCTCGAGCGCGAAGCCGGCCGAGCTCGAACACGCCATCGTCAGTGTTGACGCCGAGGATTCCCTCAAGCTCGACGGCAAAGCGATCGAGGTCGATGAATTGCAGGCGGCGATCGAGAATCTTCCGCCGGCGCGCAAAAGCACCCTCGTCCTGAAAGCGGATGAGAAAGCTTCCTTTGGCAGCATCATCAAAGTGATGGATGCGCTCAAGCTCGCCGGGGTGACGAATCTGCCGGCCTTCACGCAGTCAGCGGGACAGAAATGAAGCTGCCGATCGTGGGTTATGGCAACTCGATCTTGCGCGCGAAAGGAGCCCGCGTCGAAGCGGTCGACGAACGCATCCGCGCGCTGGCCGCGAGCATGATCGAGACAATGCGCGAGGCGCATGGCGTCGGCCTGGCCGCCCAACAAATCGGAGAAGCGCTGCAGTTAACCGTCGTCGATGTCGCGGAAGTCGAGGACCGGCCGAGCACGCTTAAACTGAACGGCGCCGAGATGGATCCGAAAGCGGCGATGCCGCTGGTGTTGCTCAATCCGGAGCTGGTCCTGAGCAAGGAAACCGATCTCGGCCTGGAGGGCTGTTTAAGTTTTCCAGAAATCACCGCGGACATTTGGCGCGCGTCCTCGGTTGCTTTGCGGGCGCAGACACTGGACGGCGAAGTGGTGGAGATCGAAGCCAGCGGCTTGCTCGCGCGTGCGCTGCAACACGAAGTCGATCATCTCAACGGCATCCTTTTCATTGATCGGATGAGCGCGGCGACGAAGGTGGCGTTGCGGAGCCGGTTGAAACGAATGCAGAAGGAGAATGTGGGGATGTGAATCGCGAAATCAAATCTCCTTATACGTGACCGTGATGTTGCGGTAGACGTTCGCCTCTTTTTGCGCGGAGAAATAAAAGAGCTCGAGGGCCGATTTTCCCACGACCCATTGATAGCCAACCAGCGTCTGGATGACGTCGGTGTCGTTATCGCGCGAGCGCGAAATCAACCGGCCCGTTCCATACTTCGCGTCGAAGTAGCGGCGAATCTCGCCCATCCGGTTGTTGTAATGCTCGAGCGTCCAGTTCGGATACTCGTACTGCAATTCGATCTGGGTGAGGAGGCTGTCTTTGAAGCTAAAGAGCGTCCGCTTTAGTCCCGGATGAATCAGCCCTTCCACCGTCCAGGTTTCAGTTCCTCCGCTCTTCTCCCGTCCGACGGTTTTCGCTTTCGCGCCCTTCAGTACTTTCTCGACCCGCGTGGAGGCATCATTCCAGCGGAAGCCGAAGGGCGGCGGAATTTCATCCGCGGTAGCAGCGGCAACGGGAAGAGAAAGAAGCGCGGCGAGGACCGCCGAGAAAAGGCGCATCACAGCCTAACGACCACCTAAATTGTAGACTTCGTAGCGCCGCACGAGCGGTCGCAGATAACGCCGCATCGCTTCGGGATGGCGCGGATCCTTTTGATAGCGCCGGAGCGCGAAGCGATCGCGAAAAGTGATTACCACCCCGAGGTCGAAACTGCGATCGACTCCCAAAGGCAGCGCGGGAACTAAACGGCCGACCTCGACCCCCATCACGCCCGGGATCATGCGCAAGGAATGGGCCGCTCGAATCAATTGCGCGCGATCGGCGCCGCTCCCCGGATGTTTCAACCAC
>JBDTCM010000073.1:0-6077 GCA_039923575.1 Chthoniobacterales bacterium | reverse complement strand
GCGGGGGAAAAACAATGCTCGTTCTTCTTCCCACCGGGCGGCACGCAGACCCGCGCCTCCCAGAGGGAGGCGTCTACATCAGCGCCGTTGCTGCGCGGCGAGGAGCGGCGGAAAATCGAAGAAAGCGGGCGAGGCGGTACGCCCGAGCAGTTCCTGCGCGACCGATTTCAAAGCCATCCAGCGTTCCCATTGCAGATCGGGCGCGGCGGCGAGATGGCGCAGCAGGCTGCGCCATTCCATCAGGGCGCGCTCGACGTCGCCATGGCGCAAGGCATCGGAGGTAATCTTGTAACGACCGCCGGGATTGGTCACGACTTCGCGGATGACCTCGGAGGCGCCCGCGCCGTAATGCACCGGCACACCCATCTCGACGTAGCCGGGATGATCAGCGCGCTCGTAGACCCGCTGGCAAAGCGCGCCGAGACGTCCGCCTAACGGCGCGTCTTCGCCCGCGAAGCGCGGACCGGCCCGGATGTTGGCGAGATCGAAAACGAGGTCTTCGATCGGATAGGTTTCGTCCTCGAGTGCCGCGGCGATGGCGAGTCCTTCGCCGCCTTGAAAGAAGCCGAAAACCACTCCGCGGCGAGTTGGTATTCCCTCGGCATCGATCAGGCCGAGACGCCGCCAGGCGTAGGCGGGCGAGGCGACGATCTCGACCGTTTGATCGTGCTCCAGCTCGGAGCAATCCCGGCAAACGAGCGGTAGCCCATTGCGCTCCGGCGGATCGAGGAGAGCTTTGCCTAACGAATCACAACGAGCGGCAACTGTCACGGCGGAGAAATCTATTCGGACCGAAATGAGATTTCCGCGTTGGATGAATTCATCGGCCATGCCGCCATCGCTCCATTGCGGGAGAGAATTGGTCACGCGCGCGCGCAGTTCATCTTCCGGGAGGGACTTTATCTGCAGAAGTTTGCGCAGTGGTTTCACGAGCTGCAGATCGGTCGCGCCGGCGATTGCGGTAGCGAGGGGCCATTCTCGACCGTAGATTTTTTTCTCGTGCAGCCGGCAAAGATTGCCGAGGCGGAATCGATCGAGGGTCTTCGGCAGGCGCAAGGTCGGGAGCCAGCGCTCGTTCTCGCGCAGGAGCACTGCGCCCAGAGAAGACTCGATCAGTTCCCCGCGCGGCTCCCATTGCTCCGCGCTGTTCAGGATTTCGACGATGGGTCGCCTAACGAATCGGGCGCGTTCCGCATCGACCCAGAGGCCGCACGGCTTCGGGCCGGTGGCGAGCGAATGCTCGACTCCGAGCGGCACGCGCTGCGCGCTGAAGAGCGCGCGACTCAATTCCACTGCGGCCCTGTAGCCGGGATGGATCATCCCGGCTGGGGGCGACTTGGCTGCTCGGCCGGGATCACCGATCCCGGCTACAACGGAATCGTCGATCGCGTTGGCCATGACGCTGATCAGGCTCGGCCAATCGACTTGCGTGGCGCGCTTCAACTGCCGCGGGCGCGCGAAGCTGAGGCGCGGCTGGTCGGGCGTGAAAAGGATGAAGCCGGTGTCGTCGAGTCCGCGGCGGCCGGCACGGCCGAACATTTGCAACAGCTCATCGGGCTCGACCTGGCGCTCGAAATTTCCCGCGAGATAGCGCGTGTCGGTGATGAGGACCGAGCGCATGGAAAAATTGATCCCGGCCGCCAGGCCCATCGTGGCGACGACAACGTTGAGTTGGCCGGCTTTGGCGAGCGGCTCGATCAGGCCGGCCCGGACCGCGTAGCTGAGGCCGCTGTGATGATAAGCGATGCGGTTGCGCAACAGTTTGGTGAGGCGTTTCCCGGCGAGAGCTTCCTGCTGCGGCGAGAGCGGCAAGGGATCGCGCAACGGCAGAGCACTCGCGATCGCCTGTGCCATTTCCTCAGTCGCATTGCGCCGCGGAGCGAAGACCAGGATGGGCGCGAGCCCGGCGTGGAGCGCTTTGGCGATGGTGCGCGGCCAGAATTCACGCACCTGGAGAAAGCCCACTTCGGGCAGAGTGCGCAGATCGATTTCCTGCTGCGGGACTGCCCGCTGATCGTGCCTAACGAGAACGGCGTCGCGCCCGATCCGGCGCAGCCATTCGACCACGTCCTGCGGATTATTGACGCTGCCGCTGAGTAGAAGCAGCTGCGTCTCCGGCGGAGCGAGGGCGAGCGCGAGTTCGTAATGCACCCCCCGCACCGGGTCGGCGATGAGCTGATATTCGTCCACCACGAGCAGGCGCGGGCCTTCGCGACGGAGGAAACGGGTGCGCTGGGTCTCGAGCGTGGCGACGACCACTTTCGCGTCCACGTTCAGCGCGATGTCGCCCGTGGCGATGCCGACGTCCCAGCCCCGCGCGCGCCATTCCGCGAGTTTGTCGTTAGCCAGGGCGCGGGTGGGCACGGTGAAAACGGCCTGTCCTTTGAGCGACGGATAAAGCAGCTCGAAAATGTAGGTCTTGCCGGCGCCGGTCGGGGCGTGGACCACCACATCCCGGCCGGACTGCAGAGCGCGCACCGCCTCCTGTTGCCAGAGATCGGGCACCATCAAGTTGATCTCCAGCCCTCCCATCCTCCTTCCAAGATGAAGGGTTCGCCAGCATGGGCAACCACGCACTCTGACAATGTGGGAGCCGCCTTTGTGCGGCGACGCCCGGTGCGCGAAGATCGGGGCACAAAGGCCCCTCCCACATTCTTAATTCAGATTCGCCGCGGCCCGTTCCTTGCCTTCGAGCTCCAGCACCATGCGCCGGATGTGGCGGTATTTCTGATGCGAGCCGAGCCGGCGCAGGCTTTCCTGCGCGTCGCCCCACTGCACGATCTGGATCATTTCCTGGCGCACGCCCCAGCGATTCATGTCGCCGGGCGTCGCCATGTAGAGATCGATCGTGTTCCGGCCAGAGAGCGCCCAGCCGTAGTCTTCGACCCGGTAAAGTTGCCCGGTCGAAACGACGCGGAAGATCGTGCCGGCGGGCCAGCGCGCCCAATCGGCTGCCGCGCTGCCGTAGATTTGGTTGGAAAGTTGGTCGCCGAGAAAAGGTTGCGCGGGCGAGACGTAGGCGACCGTTTGATAACCATTGCGCCGCGCCGAAGCCACCGGAACGGCCCGCGGCACGAAAGGAGGCGGGGCGGCGTGCAGAACTCCACCGAGCGCCGTGCGATTGCCGTACTGCCTGTGGTCGGACTCGGTGTCGGTGTAGGCGGTGGTGCGGACCTGCTGGAAGTCGGTGCGAGCGAGCGGCCGCTCGTAGGCCGGGAGGTTGCGCGAGGTGCTGCAGGCGCCTAACGACAAAGCCGCAGCGCCGAGAACGAAGGCAGGATGGATTCTCATTCCCAGTGCGTCGGGAAGTTATTAACAGTTATTCACAACCCCGGCAAGCCACCTTTTTCGGTCTGCCCAAGTCGGAAAATCAGCGCAAAACGGACGCCGGAGTAAAATCCGCGTCGGTGAATTCCACGTCCTGTTTGATGTTGGCCCCGTTCAACTCTGTCACCGTGTCCTTGCCCGGACGACGGACGGTGAGCCACGCAGGAATCGGATTGTGCTTCTCGTCGCGGGCAATGCGATCGGTGTCGATGCGGCGCACGAGTTCGCCGGAGGGCGAGTATTTCTCGACTCGGAGGGGGACGAGACGACTCGGATCGACCCAACTGCGCACTTTTCCGTAAATGGACTCGGAAGGTGAGTCGGGCTTCGATTCGAGAATCTGGCAATTGACGTTATCGATGACCTCGGAGCCGACCAGGGTCTGCTTTTTCCAAGCGAAGAAATTTTCCACCGCATCCTGATAGGCAAGGTCGCTGTCGAACAAACCTTCGCCCATCTTCGCGGCCTTGAGCGGCCGGACGTCGTTAGGCGGGTTAATCAGCGAACCGGTCGGCGCTTCCCCGGCCTTCTGGTGGAGGATAACGGCTTTCCCTTTTTGTTCGTTAGGCCAGAGTACCAGGTAGACCAGGTCGGTTGTTGTCTTGGTGCGGCGCTGCTTGATCTGGATCTGCCAGACGCGCTTCGCCCCGTTGTTCGTCCGAATTTCGAGTTTCGTCCGAATGGAGGCGCTCCCCTGACCGGCGGCGTCCATCTTCGCGGCAAGCTCGTTAGCCGATTGAGCGGTTGACGGCGCCGCCGATTCCGCAGCGTGGATGAGACCAATCGAGAACAGAGCAAGAGCGATTGTCGCCGCGAGAAGGGATGGATTTTTCATATGCGATCGAGATCTTATCCGGCCTGCAAGGCCTGGCTCGGAGCGAGCCGCGAGCTGCGCCAGGCCGGGTAAAGTCCGCTCAAGACGCCAACCGCGACGGCAATCAGAACGGAAAGGCCGAGGAGCGGGATCCCGAGGTCGGGCTGCAACAGTCCGCGCAAGGCCGGCGTTTGGCCGAGCGCCTGCACGCCGAAAGCGCCGATGGCGACGCCAATCACGCCGCCAAAAAAACCGAGGAGAGCGGATTCGTAGAGCACCATGCGAATGATGCGACCGCGCGTCCAACCGACCGCCAGAAGTACGCAGATTTCATGGGTCCGCTCGAAGACGGTCATGAGCATGGTGTTCATGACGCCGAGCACCCCAACCAACACCGCCAGGAGCGAGGTGCCCCAGCTCATTGCACGCACCATGCGAAATCCTTCGCTGTTGCTGAGGTGGTCGGCCACCGTCACGGCCCGAACCTGCGGGACCTGCGTCTGGATCTGTTGAATGAGAGCGCGCATCTGTTCGTCAGTCGTTCCGGGCGTCACGCGAACGTCAATCGCGTTGATTTGATCAGGCGACGCGAGAATTTTCTGCAGAAGCGACAGCGACATGATGACCGAGCCGTCTTCCACGAGCGCGCCGCCCTTGACGATGCCGACGACTTTGAGTTCGGCCGTTTCGATCTGAATCGGGTCGCCGACCTTTTTCTTGAGAATGTCCGCTGCCGTCACGCCCAAAACGACCGCCGGTTCCTCACCGTTCAGCGGCATTCTTCCGGACACCAGTTTGAGATTGCTCCACGAAAATCCACCCCACTCGCGCGCCGACAAAATCATCAGGTCGGAATCTTCGACGCTGGTCACCTCGACGAGAAGGCTACACGTGGCAGCGATCCGGGGGATCTTCGCGATCTGGTCGCGCACCGAGGCGTTGAAAGGTTTCGGCGTGAGCGAGCCGCTCTTGCTGCTGATCACCAGATCGGTCCCGCGCGCTTTCAGGCCGACCTCCCAGCCCTTCTGGAAACCACGCGACATCCCGACCAGAGCGACGACCGCCGCAATGCCGATAGAAATGCCGGCCAGGGTCAGGCAAGTGCGGACCGGCCGGCGGAACAAGCCGCGAATAACAACGGTGAAGAAGGTCATGAGAGCGCGCGGGCCGAACTTTGGTCGGAAACGACTTTGCCGTCTATCATCTGGAGCGTTCGCCCGGCTCGCGCGGCGATGGAAGGATCGTGCGTCACCAGCACCATCGTACGGCCCTGCTCCTGTTGCAGCCTAACAATGAGGTCGAGAATGAGGTGCGCGTTCTCGCTGTCGAGATTGCCGGTCGGCTCGTCGGCCAAAAGCACGGAGGGCTCGTTAGCCAGGCTCCGCGCAATCGCGACTCGCTGACGTTCGCCACCGGAGAGTTTGGAAGGAAAATGATTGAGCCGATGTTCGAGGCCGACCAGCTTGAGCAATTCCAACGCGCGCGCGCGTCGCTCCGAAACCGAGCGGCCGGTTTCAAACATCGGGATCTGCACGTTCTCGGAAGCGGTAAAGGTCGGCAGAAGGTGAAACGCCTGAAAGATGAAGCCAATCTCACGCGCGCGATAGGCCGCGGGGTTGGGATGATCCGGGACGGACTTCCCCCGATAGAGCAGCGTGCCGGAAGTCGGACGATCGAGCGAGCCGATCAACTGCAGCAAGGTCGACTTGCCGCAGCCGCTCGGTCCGGTGATGGCGACAAACTCGCCTTCGTTGATTGTAAAATTAACCCCGCGCAGAGCTTGGACCTGTCCGTCATCAAATTGCCTGGTCAGGTCTTTCGCCTCGAGCAGAGGCGCGGAGCTGGCAGAAGTGGAAGTCACCGGATTACGTTAGGGTTAGACGAGCGGGCTCCCAGAAGATTCGTGTCCAGGGCGAGCGTAGTCCGTTGGGCGGGC